>JANPJN010000157.1:0-6160 GCA_031425515.1 Acidobacteriota bacterium
GGGAGTGCGGTGGAGATCTGGAGGGGGAGCGGCCAGGCAAAGGCGATCCCGATGGCCACGTAACCCAGAAGGGCGAGCACGTGGCGGCCGATGGACGCGGGCGAGGGCCAGGTGCACATGTGGGTGGTACGGGTGGCGCGCGCTGCCCCTGGCGGCTATTTAACGTGCAGCGCGGGCGATAAGCAAGCGCGCCGACGCGCGCCGATCCAAACCGTCAGGCATGTCTCTTTACGAGACATCGCGAATTGAGTCGTCATTTCAGGGAATAGCTAACGAATTGACCTTTGTTTTTGCTCAGATCCCCTGATCTGTCGGGTTACAACGGGGTGCGGCCATGTTCCGTAACGAAGCATGAACATTTATTGCCACTTGTTGGCGTCGTTTTAAGTCTTTCTCTGGCAAGAGCTTAGGGAATCTCCAGCGACATCATGTTCCGGGCCCAGCTCTTGCGTTGGACTCAGCCGTCGAGTCGTGTGACCTCGACGTCCCAAATCACGAGTCCTGGAGTTGACCGATGCGACGTTCTCTGGTGTTTGTTGCGTTTCTGTTGTGTGCCCTCACGGGCATGCCGGCGGTGCCCGCCGGGCAGCGCCTGCCCACGCTCTCCGACGACCTGCGAGCGCCGGGCCGCCCGGGCGACCGCCTTCGGATCATCGTCCAGGCGCCCGACGCCGTGGCGGCCGGCGCGCTGCGCGGACGGCTGCGCGGGCTGATCCGGCGGGAGATGCAGGGGGCCGTCGCCCTGGAAGTGTCGCGGGCGGATCTGGCGGTGATGGCAAAGGACCCGACCTTTGCCCACATCTCGGCGGACCTCCCCGTGTCGTCCGACATGGCCATCACCAACAAGGTGACGGGCGCCAGCACGGTCTGGCAGGGCTCCGGCGGGCTGCTCACCTACGCGCCGGGATACACCGGTGCCGGCATTGCGGTCGCTGTCATCGATTCCGGGATCGCGGCGCACGCGGCCCTCGCCGACCGGATCGTCGCGAGGACCAATCTGGTGGCGTGGGAGCCTCACACCTCTGGTGACCCCTACGGGCACGGGACGCACGTCGCCGGAATCATCGGCGGCAGCACGAGCGCTGCGAAGTACGTGACGCCCGCCTACGCGGGCGGGAGCGCCCCGGCCGTGCAGCTGGTGGACGTGCGCGTGCTCGGGTCCAACGGCATGGGCTACACGAGCGATGTCATCGCGGGCATCGACTGGGCGGTGGCCAATCGCGCGCGGTACGGCATTCGCGTCATCAACCTCTCGCTGGGGCACCCGGTCGCGGAGCCGGCTGCCACCGATCCGCTCTGCCGCGCCGTCAAGCGGGCGGTGGAGGCGGGGATCGTGGTCGTGGCCTCGGCCGGTAACTACGGGCTGACGAGCACGGGCGCGCCGGTGCTGGGCGGCATCACCTCGCCGGGCAACTCTCCCTACGCGCTCACCGTTGGCGCTCTCGACACGGCCGGTACCGTCGACCGCTCGGACGACGCGGTCGCCCCCTACAGCTCGAAGGGCCCGACCGCGTTCGACATGGCCGTCAAGCCCGACATCGTGGCCCCGGGCACCCGCCTCGTCTCGCTCGAGGCGAACGGATCGTACCTCGCCACCCGGTACCCGGCATGGCATGTCGCGGGCAGCGGCAAGAATGCGTACTTCCGCCTGACCGGCACGAGCATGGCGACGCCGACCGTGTCCGGCGGTGTCGCGCTCCTGCTCGACGCGGAGGACAGCCTGACGCCCGGCCAGGTGAAGATCGCCCTGCAGGCCGGGGCGACCTTCGTCGCGAAGGGCGGACTCGTGGGCGCTGGAGCGGGCAGCGTGCACTTCCCGACCTCCCTCAAGCTCGCGCAGCAGGGGCTCATCCCGAGCCTCCTCTCCACGGTCGGCGGCCTTCTCGGAACATCGGGCGGCGCCACGTACCGTGACAGCGGCACGCTGATCGATCGGCTGTATGGCAACACGGGCCTCCGGCTGCTCGGACTGCTCGACTCCGGTGTGCTCTGGCAGCAATCCGAGAGTGCGGAATGGGGCGTCCTCAACCTGCTGGGGCTCCTCAACCCGCTGGGAAATGTCCCGGCGCACCGGCTGATCTGGGGAGAGGTCGCCGACTGGACCCCCTCCAATCACCTGGTCTGGGGCGACGCGGTCCAGACCCCGTCGGGGCAGCACCTGGTCTGGGGCGACTCCGAGCACACGGGATCCAACCATCTCGTCTGGGGCGACTCGGTGATGGCGGGTGAGGGCCGGTGATGCCGGTCCGGATCCCGGTGCTGATCCCGGTACTGTTCAATGACGCGCGGTAGCCGGTCGTGAGCAGCACCGCCGCACGCGCGCTGGCACCGGCCGCACGGCTGTACGTGTGGTCCGTGTCGGCGCTCGGCGTGCTGCTCGCGATCTACTGCGCCGTCACGCTGGTGCGCACCGGCGTCTCGCTGCAGCTCCTGCTCTTCGGCTCGCTGACGGTGCTCAGCGGCCGGGTGACGCTGAAGGTGCCGTCCGTCGCCGCACGCTTCTCCCCGTCGGAGATGTTCACGTTCACGTGCGTGCTTCTCTTCGGCCCAGAGGCGGGCGCGCTGGCCCTGGCCGCTGACAGCCTCGTGCTCGCGTGGCAGCATCGCTGGCGGCTCGAGCGTACGCTCTTCAATGTCGCGAGCCTCACGCTCTCCGTCTGGATCTCGGGCCGGCTGTTCTTTCTCATCGCCGACGTCGGCCCGCTCGCCGGAGCGCCGGCCGCGTCGGGCGGGCTGCTCCTGCCCCTGGCGGTGCTGGCCGTCAGCTACTTCGCCATCAACAGTGGCCTCATCGCGACGGCCATCGCGTTCGACACCCGGCGCACGCCGTTCAGCGTCTGGCGCCAGCACTTCCTGTGGCTCGGCCCTGGCTACCTCGCGGGCGCGTGCGTCGCGTTCCTGCTCGTGATTGCGCTCCGCCAGGTGCACTTCAGCGCGGTCACCGCGTTCGTGCTGATTGCGCCAGTGCTGGTCGTCTTCTACTTCACGCTGCAGTCCTCATTCGGGCGGGCG
Source organism: Acidobacteriota bacterium (assembly GCA_031425515.1). Classification (GTDB taxonomy): domain Bacteria; phylum Acidobacteriota; class Vicinamibacteria; order Vicinamibacterales; family 2-12-FULL-66-21; genus JALZOC01. Next base: position 3,013 of record JANPJN010000157.1, read on the forward strand.
GAAGACGCCAAGGGACACGTGGCGGCGCTCAACCGGCTGTATCTCTCGACCGTCGAGACCCTGGCCACCGCCATCGACGCCAAAGACGAAGTCACGCACGGCCACGTCCGCCGCGTGCAGACAGCCGCCGTGGCGCTGGCGCGGGAGCTCGGCATCGACGACGAGCGATCGCTGCAGGCCATCGAGGCCGCAGCGCTGCTCCATGACACCGGCAAAATCGCCGTCCCCGAGCACATCCTCAACAAGCCGGGTAAGCTCACGCCGGCCGAGTTCGAAAAAATGAAGCTCCATGCCCCGATCGGCGCGGAGATCCTCTCCTCCATCGAGTTCCCCTACCCCGTCGTCCCCATCGTGCGGCACCACCATGAGAACTGGGATGGCACCGGCTACCCCGATCGCATCGCAGGCACTTCCATCCCGATTGGCGCCCGCATCCTGTCAGTGGTGGACTGCTATGACGCGCTGACGTCGGACCGTCCGTATCGCAAGCGCATGACCGACGCATCCGCCGTCGCGATTCTCCTCGAACGGCGCGGGACGATGTACGACCCTGTGGTGGTGGATGCCTTCATCGGGTCGCGGCACCGCGTCATGCCCTGCGGCGGTGACGTGTCGCATCCCGTGGCGCGAACGCTGGGAGAGGCGCGGGAGTCGCCGGGGCCGGCCATCGAGACGGCGGCGGTGGGGAGCGCCGCCGCGGGCGAAGTGCTGGCGGTCGCGAGTCTGGCGCGTGCGGTGTCCGGCGAGGCCGAGCTCGCCGATGTCGGGGCGCTGACATGGATGATGCTCCGGCAGGTGATGCCGGCGGCCTCGATGGCGCTGCTCGTGCACGACGAGCGGGAGGATGCGCTGTCGGCGGACTACGCGGCGGGCGCGCACGCCGCCGCGATCCGCGGCACACGCGTGGTGATTGGCGCCGGCGTGGCGGGATGGTGCGCCGCCAACCGCCGGTTCGTGCTGAATGCCGATCCGGCGATGGATCTGGGCTTCGCGGTGGCGCATGCGGCCCCCGCGCTGCGGTCCTCCCTGACAGCGCCGCTGCTGCACGACGGTGCGCTCGTCGGCGTCGTCTCGCTCTATGCGACCGCGACGGAGGCGTTCACCGATGACCATGCGCGGCTGCTGACGCTTCTGTCCTCCAGCCTCGCGATGTCCGTCGCGGCCCTGCCGAAAACCGCGGCGTGGGGCACCGCGCGTCGGGAACCCCTGCGGCCGGCGGCGGGCGAGCTGCGGCTGCTGAAGCGGTAGGGGTTTGCGGCTGAGTCGGCGCCTGACTCCCGCGGGCGGGCTCGTCTCGCTGGAGAATCGGCGAGCTGACGCGGTGACGTCATCCGCGTGCCGGACTCCGGCGATCGGATGCGTCCGGGGCGGGCGCGATGGTGCGTGCAACTTCAGCCGGGGTGTGACAGGATCGGCTCACACCCATGACAATCAGCATCTGGATCGGCATCGCGGTCTGCGTGGCGGTATTTGCGCTCGTGCGGATGGCGTTCGGCCGCCGCGATCCCGATCAGCCGGCCAACATCGGCTCCGTCAGCCAGGGGTGGGTGGCGGAGCATCGCGTGGGGCGGAACGAGGACGGCCTGCGCTAGTCGGTACGCTCCCTCGCGTGCGCCGTACGCACCCGGTTACCGCTCTGCCCCGCCGTCCTGTCGTACAATCACCGTCACACCAGGCGCCCGTAGCTCAGTTGGATAGAGCATCGGCCTTCTAAGCCGGGGGTCGCAGGTTCGAATCCTGCCGGGCGCGCCAGCCTTCGCTCGCGTGCGATCACAGGCGAGCTACGATGCTCTGAGGCTCGGCAGCCCTTCAGCGCCGAACCCGACCGGGGTTGCCGACCTATCGCGCGCGGTCAGGCAGCGCGGAAACGAGAACTTCCCTCGTTCCGCGCTGGATCCCGTACAGCAGGCGCTCCGATCGATCCATGGCGATCCCTTGCCCTTCACTGTCCATGCCGACGATCTGCCGAAGCGCCAGCGTGCGCCCGAATCGGGGCACCTTCAGGACGTACAGCTCCGTTGCGTCGTGGCCCGTCGTGTGGAACACACGCGGTCCCGTCAGTGTCCCGCCCGAACTGCTCCTGGTGCCCCAGCGGGCGACGACCTCTTTCGGAAAGGAAAACACCTTATCCTGACGCCAGTCGTTGTCGAATCGAACGAGCCGTGTCGCGTCAGACCCCTTCCCGGGTTCTCCACCCCTTCCGCTGTAGTGCGCAAAGGTCACCCACCAGGCGCCATCGCCGTAGTCCACCCAGGTCGCGGACCCATGGCCAGCCGGCAACGGCATCGACCGGATGTGAACCATCCGTTCGGTATCGAAGACCTCGATCGAACTCTCCATAGGTGTCCGGGGATAGTTTGAGTGCGCGCAGTACAGCTCGCGGCCGAGCACGACACCACTGTTCAAGTGAGCGATGCGCCCATCGGGCGCCCCCTCCCAGCGTGCGGCAAGCTGACCAGTCGCCTTGTCGTACTTCCCAATCGCGGAGTTTCCGATGGCGTAGAAGTAGCTGCCGTCGACAGCAACCGCCTGCGACGCCTCCGCAGCGGGAAACCGTCGGAGCACTCGAGCCACGCCCGACGTCGGGACCTCCGGCTGCGCCACCCCCGACGAAGGAACCTCCGGCTGCGCTTCGCCGGCGCCCACCGACATCAGCGCGGCCGCTAACGCCGCCACCCACGTTCTGATCATCCCTGGTGCCTCCGGCCTGTCGGCCGCTCCCGGCCCCTACAGACGGAACAGCTTCCTGGCATTGCCCGAGAAGATCATCTCCTGGTGGCCGGCCGAGAGACCGGCGGCGGTGACGCAATCGACAATGACCGCGGGTTCCACCCACGGGTGGTCGCTCGAAAACAGCAGGCGGTCGGCACCCATGAAGTCGTGGGCGAACTTGATGGCCAGCGGCAAGGGGGACACCACGTCGAGCCAGATGCCCTTGAGGTACTCGCTGGGCGAACGCGTGAGGTACGACGGACCACGCTTCAGCACCTGTGTTTGATGATCGAGTCGTCCGACGATGTACGGCAGTGTGCCGCCCAGGTGAGGACACACGAGTTTCAGCCTCGGGAATTCATCCAGCAGTCCCGACATGATGATCCGCGTCAGCGCGATCGTGTTGTCGAACATGTTGCCCAGCGAGCTCGTCATC
>JANPJN010000158.1:0-20425 GCA_031425515.1 Acidobacteriota bacterium
CCACCGCTCGGAACCGCACGTTCGTCACCTTCACCGGCGTGAACGATCGGCTCGAAGCGCGGCTGTTCGCACCCGTACGCCGCGCGGCCGCACGGCACGTGCACTTCGCCTTCTGCCCCGCCCGCATGGCGCGATGGCGGCCCGTCGTGCTGGCGCTGAAACGCCGCGGCGTCACGACCTCCTGGGATTTCGGCTGGAACGATCGCCTGCCCTCGGATCCGGACTTCCTTCCGCTGGTCGGCTCGCTGGACTACTTCATGATCAACGCACAGGAGGCGCTGCTCTACTCCGGCACGACCCGGATCACCGCCGCCGCCGCGTTCTGGAAACGACGGGAGGGCTGCACCATCATGAAACTGGGCGCCCGGGGAAGCCGGTGGCTCTCTCCGGATCTCGATATCGAAGTGGACGCTCCCGCGACGCCGGTGGTCGATACGACGGGTGCGGGCGACGCCTTCAACGGAGGCTTTCTCGCGGCGCGGCTGAGACACGCCAGTCCCGCGGCCGCGCTCCGCGCGGGCAATCGCCTGGGTGCCCTGTCGGTCCGCAAGGTGGGCGGCATTGACGGCCTCCCGGCCCGCCGGAGGGCGCGATGAAGCTGGCGATCATCGGCGGGGCAGGCGTACGCACGCCGCTCCTCATCCACGGCCTGACGCGCTCCGACGTCCCGATCGCGTCCATTTCGCTGTTCGATCCGGACCGCGACCGCCTGGCGGTCATCGCGCCACTCGCCGCCGCGCTCGCACAGGGCGCACGTGTGTCGGCCGCCTCGTCGCTCGAGGAGGCGCTCGACGGAGCGGCCTTCGTCTTCACGAGCATCCGCGCGGGCGGCATCGCCGGGCGCGCACGCGACGAGCAGACGTCACTCGATCACGGGATCGTCGGCCAGGAAACCGTGGGCCCTGGCGGCTTCGCGATGGCGCTCCGCACGATCCCCCACATCGTCCGCTACGCGCAGGCCGTAGAGGCCCACGCGCCGGACGCCTGGATCATCAACTTCACGAACCCCGTCGGAATCGTCACCGAGGCCGTGCGGACGGCCACCGGCGCGCGGATCATCGGCATCTGCGACACACCCACCGAGCTCTTCGAGGAGATCGCCCACGCGCTCGAGCTCCCGTCGGCGGAGTGCGCGTTCGACTACTTCGGGCTGAACCACCTCGGATGGGTGCGGGAGGTGTACCACCACGGACGCCCGCAGCTCGCCCGCCTCTTCGACGACCCGGTCCGTCTCGCGACGGTGTATCGCACGCCGCTCTTCGAGACGCGGTTCCTGCAGGAGCTGCGGCTGCTGCCGACCGAGTATGTCTACTACTACTACCGCGCGCGGGAGGCGTTCGAGCATTTGAAGCGCGCCGGGCGCAGCCGGGGGACGGTCATCCAGTCGCTCAACGAGCGCCTGTTCCGCGATCTCGCGGCGCCCGGGGCGGATACGATCGCGGTCTACGAGGCGTACCTTGCCGCGCGCGACGCCGGGTACATGCAGATCGAGAGCGGCAGCACCGCACCCCGCGCGCGATCGCCGTGGGCTGCGCTGACCGGCTACGACAAGATTGCGCTCTCGGTGATCCGGGCGATCCATCACAACACCAACGCGGTCATCCCGCTCAACGTGACCAACGACGGCAACATCCCGGAGCTCGCCCACAGTGACGTCGTCGAGATCCCCTGCATCGTCAATCAGAACGGCCCGAAGGCGTTGCACGTGGGCGCCGTCCCGGACGCGGTTCGGGCCCTGCTGCTGCAGGTGAAGGACTACGAACGCCGCACTGTTCGCGCCGGGCTGTCAGGCCATCCCGGCGACGCCGAAGACGCTCTGGCGCATAACCCGCTCGTCGGCGATCCCGGTCTTGCGGCCCGGCTCTTCGCGGCCCTGACGGCTGTATGACGCCGGCCCCCGCCGAAGGCCAGCTCGAACGCGGCATGGGCCTGCTCCAGGCCACCTCCACCAACATGCTGGGGATGATCGGGGTCGGCCCCTTCCTGACCATCCCTTTCATGATCACCGCCATGGGGGGGCCGCACATCATCTACGCGTGGGCCGCGGGCGCCGTGCTCGCGCTCTGCGACGGCCTCGTCTACGCCCAGCTCGCCGCCGCGCTTCCCGGCAGCGGCGGGCCCTACGTCTATCTCCGGGAAGCCTACAAGCCGTTCGGCGTTGGGCGCCTGCTGGCCTTCGTGTTCATCTTCCAGACCGTCATCATCGGCCCGCTCGGCGTGGCCAGCGGGGCCGTCGGCTTTGCCGACTACCTGGGCTTCTACTGGCCCGGCATGAGCCCGCTCACGCACAACCTGCTGGCCGCCGGGGTGTGCGTGGTGATGACGACGCTGCTGTATCGCCATATCGCGGCGATCGGGCGGCTGTCGGTGGTGATGCTGTCGGTCGTCCTCCTGACCGTGGGCTGGGTGATCGTCGCGGGCCTCTGGCACTTCTCCCCCGCGCGCGCGTTCGATTTCCCTGCGCAGGCCTTCGTGCTCAATCGCGATCTCGTCATGAGTCTCGGCGCGGCGTCCATTCTCGCGATGTACAACTACGGCGGCTACAACCAGGTCTGCAACATCGGTGAGGAGATCCGCGATCCCCGGCGGACGATTCCCCGAGCCATCGTCATCTCGATCGTGCTGGTCGTGATGCTCTACGTCGTGATGTCCACCGTGATTCTCGGCATGGTGCCGTGGCAGGAGGCGCAGCGGACGCGGACGATCGCGTCGCTGTTCATCGAGCGGACGTTCGCGGACCCCGCCCGCGGCCGTATGGCGGGAATCGTGATGACGGCGCTCATCCTGTTCGTGACGGCCTCGTCGCTGTACGCCGTGATCCTCGGATACTCACGGATCCTCTTCGCGGCCGCGCGGGACCGGCAGTTCTTCGCGCCGTTCGCGCGCCTGCACCCGACCAAGCACTTCCCGTCCGTCTCGCTCGTGACCGTGGGGGCACTGGCCATTCCCTTCTGCTTTCTCAGCCTCGGACAGATCCTCAGCTGGCTGATCCTCGTGCAGATCCTCGTGCAGTTCATCTGGCAGTGCGCCGGAGTCATCCTCCTGCGGCGCTACCGGCACGACATTCCGCAGCCCTTCACCATGTGGCTCTATCCGGCGCCCGCGATCGTCTCACTCGCCCTGTGGCTCTACATCTTCGCGACGGGCCCCCTCGCCGGGATGGTCTTCTCGGCCGGCTTTCTCGTCACCGCTGTTGCCGCCTATCACCTCTTCGCGCGCCACGAGGGCCGTCGGGGGGGAGAGACCGGAGTTCCCCCGGAAGCCTGGAGCTGACCATGACACTGAGGCCCATCGCGACGCTCGCTGCCGTTATCGTGCTGACCACGCCCGCCCGCACCGACGCGCAGGTGGCGCCGGACCCGGGGCTGCTCTCGGAAATCAACGCCATCAAGGCGATCGACAACCATGGGCACCCGCAACCCGTGCTCGGGGACGGAGAGGTCGACACCGAGTTCGGGCCGGTACCAGAGACCATCCCACCCGAGGTGCTGCCGGTCCGGCTGCGCGGCAACAACCCCGAGTACGTGCAGGCGTGGAAGGAGCTGTACGCGTATCCGCACGCGGACGCCAGCCCCGCGCATCTGCGCGACCTCGCCACCGCGAGGCGCCGCGTGATGCAGGAGAAGGGCGCCGGATATCCCTCGTGGGTGCTCGACCAGCTCGGGATCGAGTCCATGAATGCGAACCGCTGGACGCTGGGCTCCGGCCTGACGGCGCCACGATTCCGCTGGGTGTGGCATGCCAATCCGTTGCTGTTCCCGCTCGACAACTCGAGGGGCAAGCGCAGCAATCCCCAGCGGGAGACCGATTTCACGACCGAGGAGCGCCTGTTGAAAAGCGCCCTCGAGGAGCTCCGGCTACCCGATCTGCCGGAGACTCTTGACGCGTACCTCGCGCAGGTGGTCGTGCCGCTCCTCGAGCGTCGAAAGAACGGCGGGGCGGTGGCCGTGAAAATCTACGCGGCCTATCTGCGCTCGCTGGATTTCGCTGATGCGCCGGAGGAAGAGGCCCGAAGCGTGTATGCCGCGTATCGGCGATCGGGTATTCCGGGCGAACGGGAGTACAAGGCGCTCCAGGATTTCCTGTTTCGCAGGATTGCGATTGAATGCAGGCGGCTCGGCCTCGCCGTTCATGTCCACGTGGGCGCGGGTGCCGGCGACTGGTTCTACAACAGCGGCGCGAGCCCGTTTCTGCTCGATTCCGTCCTCAACGATCCGAAGATGGCCGGGACGACATTCGTGCTCATCCACGGAGGCCTCCCGCTCGCGCAGGCGACACGGATGCTCCTCAACAAGCCGAACGTCTATGCGGATTTCTCGTCGCAGGCCTTTCTCACATCCGACCGGGAGCTGAGCCAGGTCCTTCGCAGCTGGCTGGAATTCGTCCCGGAGCGGGTGTTATTCGGGACAGACGCGTATCCCCTCACCACGTCCGTTGGATGGGAAGCCATCGGATGGCTGACCACCCGGAGCGCGAGACGGGCGCTGGCGCTCGCGCTGACGGGCATGATGCAGGATGCCCAGATCACGCGTGAACGCGCGTCGGAGCTGGCGCGGATGGTCCTGCGCGACAACGCGAGGGCGCTCTATTCAGCGACGGCGCGGTGACGCAGGGAGGCTCTGTCTGTTGTGATAGAATTCAGCCTCTCCTGGGAAAAATATACGATGCCTGCTGCTTCTACTCCGGCCCGCGGCGCGTCCGTGCTGCTCGTCGAGGATGATCGCGACACCCGCGACATGTACCGCCTGTGGCTCGAACATGTCGGCTTCTCGGTGCTCTCCTCGGAGAACGCAGACGAGGGGTTCGACTGCGCGCTCGAGCACCAGCCCGGCGTGGTGGTCACGGACTTCGTGCTGCGCAACGGCCCGACGGGGGCCGAGCTCTGCCGCAGGCTGAAGGGGGATCCGAGGACGGGGCACATCCCGACGCTGCTGATGACCGGCTCCGCCGAGCGGCGGACGGTGGACGGGGCGCTCGACGCCGGGTGCGCGATCGTCAGGCTCAAGCCGTACCTGCCCGATGCCATGCTCGCCGACATCGACGCGCTGATGCGCGGTGAAACGCCCGCGGCGCTCCCGACCGAACACCAGGACCGCCCCCTCTAGACGCGCGGACCCGGGCCGCGACGCCGAGTCAGCCTAGTTGCAGTAGTGACCGACGAGGCGACACAGCTCGTCGAGATCGGTCGGCTTCTTCATACACGCGACGGCCCCGAGCTGCCGCGCTTCCGCCAGAATCTCCGGTCCCCCTGCCGACACGCAAATCACCGGCACGTCGGCCTCGATAGCTTCTCGCTCCCGCGTCGCGAGGAACGTCAGGCCGTCCCTCACGGGCATCATCAGGTCCAGCACGATGACGCAGGGGCGCTCGCCCTGCAGAGGACGGCCATCGTGGTGAAACCTGTGCGGAGCGTATTGATCATCGAAGACGACCCCGACGCCGTAGCCTGCTGTTCCGGTTCAGGTCGCGTGCGGTCGCAATGGTAGATTGAGGGCCGTGGAAAACTCATCCGCGCTTTCGGCGGCTGCCGTGCTGATCGTCGTGACGATCGCCGCGGCTGCCCTGGCGACATCAGCGTCGGTCGCGCCCGTCGCTCTGACGACGGTGGTGGTCGCGGCGGGTGGGCTGGGCTGGCTGTTCGTGCGGCAGGCGCGCACCGCTGCGCGATTGAGGCACACGGCCGCGCACTTGCGCGATCTCAACGCGTCGCTCGCGGCACAGGTGGAGTCGGGGGCGGCGGACGTCCGCGACTCGCACGCGCGGCTGAGGTCGGTCATCGACTCGGCCGTGGACGGCATCATCGTCATCGACGACCGGGGACTGATCGAATCGTTCAACCCCGGAGCGGAGCGGCTCTTCGGGTATGCAGAGGCGGAGGTCCGCGGGCGAAACGTCAACGTGCTGATGCCCGCCCCGTATCAGGAGGAACACGATGCCTACATCTCCCGCTACCTTCAGACCGGACAGGCGAAGATCATCGGGACCGGACGCGAGGTCTCCGGTCTGCGGCGCGACGGCACGACATTCCCCCTGCATCTCTCCGTCGGGGAACACCGGATCGGCGACGCGCGGAAGTTCACCGGCATCGTGCACGACCTGACCAACCGCGTCCGGATCGAGGAGCAGCTTCGCGAGCGCGTGGCTTTGGCGAAGCTCGGCGAGATGGCCGCCGTGATCGCGCACGAAGTCAGAAATCCGCTGGCCGGCGTCCGGGCCGCCATCCAGGTCGTCGGGGGCCGCTTCCCGGCGTCGAGCCCGGACTCGTCGATCATGCGTGAGATCGTGTCGCGCATCGATTCGCTCGACAACCTGATCAACGACCTCCTGCTCTTTGCCCGCCCCCCGCAGCCCCGCCTGGCGTCGGTCGACCTCGCGTCCCTCGTCGGCCTGACCGCCGAGCTCGCCTGCCGGGATCCGCTCATCGTGGGCGTCCGGGTCGAGATCACCGGTGCGGCGCCGCTCATCCGCGCCGACCCGGGACTGCTGACTATCGTCTTTCAGAACCTGCTCCTCAACGCCGCGCAGGCGATGCAGGGGTCGGGCACCGTGCGGGTGTCGCTGGGCACAGCCGACGACGGGATGGCCCGCGTGGAGTTTAATGACACCGGTCCAGGAATTCCGCCGGAGGTCCGGGACAAGGTCTTCACCGCCTTCTTCACGACCAAAGCCAGAGGCTCCGGCCTGGGCCTGGCGACCGCCCGGCGGCTCGTCGAGGCGCACCAGGGCCAGATCGCCATTGACGTCGCGGCCGGCGAGGGCACGACGGTGGTCGTCCGACTTCCCATTGAACCGCCATGACGGCCTGAGACACGCGGCCCCTACTCGAGGGGATAAAACCCCACCGCTGCGGAATATTCCCCACTCGAAACGCCGTCTCGTGCAGAATTCCAAGAAAAACCTCACGTCCCGGACGGCATTCCCACTGCAATTTATCCGGGCAGGTTGTGTCGCGTGTGCCCTCTTCGGATACTTGAAATGCCCAAAGCCACGGTTCTCGTCGTCGATGATGAAGCGTTGATCCGGTGGTCGCTGGCCGAACGGCTGAAGGCCGAAGGCTACAACGTGCTCGAAGCCGACACCGGCCGCGCCGCGCTCGAGAAGCTGCCCGAAGGCCTCGACCTGGTGCTGCTCGACTACCGCCTGCCCGACACGGACGGTGTGACGATCCTCCGGAAGATCAAGGAGTTCGATCAGGACATCCTGGTGATCCTGCTGACCGCCTATGCCAGCGTCGAAACGGCGGTCGAGGCCATGAAGCTTGGCGCGTACCACTTCGCCAATAAGCCGTTCAACCTGGACGATGTGACGGCGACGATCGAGCGGGCGCTCGAAACGACGCGCCTGCGCCGCGAGGTGCGCCAGTTTCGCAGCAATGCCGCGCGGCCCTACAGTCTCCAGAGCATCGTCGGGGCCTCGCCCGAAATGACGGCCCTGCGACACCTGGTGGCGAAGGTGGCGGTGAGCCCCGCGTCCACCGTCCTGCTGACGGGCGAGAGCGGGACCGGGAAGGACCTCGTCGCCAAGATCGTCCACTACACCAGCGATCGCGCCTCGCGCCCGTTCATGAACATCACGTGCTCGGCGCTGCCCGAGCAGCTGCTCGAGAGCGAGCTGTTCGGACACGAGCGCGGAGCGTTCACCGACGCCCGACTGCAGAAGAAGGGGCTGCTCGAGACGGCGGACGGGGGCACGGTCTTCCTCGACGAGATCGGCGAGATGACGCCTGGCCTCCAGGCCAAGCTGCTGCGGTTCCTCGAAGAGAAGAGCTTCAAGCGCGTCGGGGGATCGGTGGACATCCGCGTGGACGTGCGCGTGATCGCGGCGACCAACCGCGACCTCGAAGAGGAAGTGTCGAAGCACCGGTTCCGCTCCGATCTGTTCTACCGGCTGCACGTGCTGCCCATCACCATGCCGCCCCTGCGGACACATCCGGGGGACATTCCGGTGCTCATCGAGTACTTCATAGACGCCTTCAACTCGGAGTTCCGGAAGCATGTGCTCGGCGGCACCCCGTCGGCGTACGCGCTTCTTCAGGCATACGGAGGGCCGGGCAACGTACGCGAGCTGCGCAATGTCATCGAGCGGGCCATGCTCCTGTCGGAAGGAGACCGCCTCGACGCCGGCGACTTCTCCGCGCTGGTCGGATCGGTCAGGACCGGCGACCCGTTCGAGCTTCCCGCCACCGGAGTGGACCTCGAACAGCTCGAGCGCAGCCTGCTCGTCCAGGCGCTGCACCGCAGCGGCGGCAACCAGACGCGGGCGGGCACCCTGCTCGGCCTCAACCGCGATCAGATTCGCTACCGCATCGAGAAGTTCGGGTTGACGACGACCCATTGAAGCGAAGCGGGCGCAGGTGAGGGGACCAACGACACAGGCGTCGAGCATGAGTGCCCGCCGACACGTCAAGACGACTGACGCTGGCAGCCGGCTGGAAGAACCGTCCCGCGAGACACGACGGGAGACCGGCCGGGTGATGGAGGACTCGCTCAAGGCGCTCGACGAAATCCGCTACGCCCTCGACCAGGCCGCCATCGTCGCCGCAACGGACCAGCGCGGCATCATCACGTACGTGAACGAGAAGTTCTGCGAGATTTCGCAGTACACCCGAGCGGAGCTCGTCGGCCGCGACCACCGGATCATCAACTCGGGACATCACCCGCGCGCGTTCATGCGCGAGCTCTGGAAGACCATTGGCGAGGGCCGGGTCTGGCGCGGGGAGATTCGCAACCGCGCGAAGGACGGGTCCCTGTACTGGGTGGACACGACGATCGTGCCCTTCCTGGACGGGCGCGGCAAGCCGCGGCAGTATCTGTCGATTCGCAGCGATATCACCCCGCGGAAGATCGCCGAAACCCAGCTCCGGCAGCAGGGCGCGCTGGCCACGCTGGGGCAGCTCGCCGCGGTGGTCGCGCACGAGGTGAGAAATCCGCTCGCCGGCCTGCGGGCGTCGCTGCAGATTCTCGGCGGACGCTTCTCCAGCGTGGTCGATCGCGCGATCGTCGTCGCGATGATCGCGCGCATCGATGGCCTGAACGCCAAGGTCGAGGATTTGCTGCTCTATGCCACGCCCCGCCCGGCGCATCTGCAGCCGGTGGACGTGATCGCGCTCGTGCGGGACGTCGCCGTCGCCGCGGGCGTCGCCACGGGCCAGGCCGGACGCATTGTGGAGATCGCGGGGAGCGGCCGGGCGTACGCCGATCCGGAGATGCTGCGCGCGGCGCTGCTGAATATCTGCCTGAATGCCTGCCAGGCGGCGGGGGCCGACGAGGTCGCCGTCGAGGTGTCGGAGGCCGGGGGGCTGTGTCGTATCGCGGTGAGGGACCGCGGACCGGGCATCGCACCCGAGGTCCGAGACCACCTCTTCGAGCCCTTCATCACGACGCGCCCCGGGGGGACGGGTCTCGGGCTCGCAATCGTGCGGAAGCTTCTCGAGCTGCAGAACGGCCACATCGCGCTCAGCGACCGACGAGGCGGCGGAACGGTTGTCGCTATCGACCTACCGGCGCCTCGCGGCCACACGGCCTGAGCCGCGGGATCAACGAATCGGCGGCGGTCCGGCGTCGCCGTCGCGCGCGTCCACCGCACGGGGCGGCAGGGCCAGCACGAGCCCTGGAAACAGGCACAGCAGGCGGTACGTCACCGAGCCCATGCGGGGCCCCAGCAACGGCGATCCGTGCAGGCCCATCACGATGAGCCCCGCATTCCGATCGCGTGCGACCTTCACGACTTCCTCCGCCGGGTCTCCGTAGGCCACCAGCGCCTCGGCGTGGAGCGGGGGCGGAAGCGTAGCCATCAGCTCGTTGAGGCCGTCCTCGGCGATGGCCCGCCTGTCCGCTTCGACGCCGGCCAGATTCAGCCGTGCCGCGAGTCGTGTCTTGAGCGGCTCGATGACGTGCAGCAGGATGAGCGGCAGCCCGAGCGCGTCGCCGAGCGCGCGCGCCGCCTGGGCCTGCTCAATCGACGCGGGCGAGAGATCCACCGGCACCAGGATCCGACCGACCAGACGCTTGGCATCCTCCGTATGGACGGGGCCCGGGTCCGCCGGCGGCGTCACGAGCACCGGCCAGGCCGTTTCCCGCAGCACGCGTTCGGTCGTGGAGCCGAAGAACAGTTTACGAATCCCGGTCAGCCCGTGCGTGCTCATCACGATCAGATCGCACGACCGCTCGCGCGCCACCCTGAGCGTCTCGCCCGCGATCTTGCCGACGGCGACTTCGTACTCGAGTGTGGCGAGCACCGGCGACTCCGGACCAAAGGTCTCCGATGCGAAGTGCTGCATCTCGGTGCGGCAGTGCTCAGCAGTCCAGACAACGCCGGTTCCGAGGTCCACGGCCTCCGTGAGCAACGGATCCTCGACCGTCATGACGATGAGGCGGGTGCCGAAGTAGCCGGCAATCGCGGCCGCGTACTTGAGCGCTCCTGCCGACGCACCAGAGAAATCGATCGGGCAGAGGATCGTGGGACGTAGATTCATGACGGCCTCCGGCCGATGCGCAGTCACCGGCCTCGAATGGATATACCGCACCCGGGAGCAACAAGCTCGCCAGTGAGAGCTGGTCCCCGATGGCGGCGATCCCGCCCAGCCTTCGTCGGAAACGGAGTCCGGGCCCACGCGTGGCCGGGAAACATTCCACACTGACGCGAACTATTCCGCCATTCATAGCACGAGATCCCGCGGCGCCCCGCTTTTCGCGGCGCGAATCGGGAGAGGCTGAGGCGCCGTCACGGCACCTCGCTTGCGGCAACATCAGGGCGGGAGACCCCGAGCGTTCGTGAACCTCGATATGCGACCTTCCCTGCACCAGGAACCGCACGGTGCGCTTGCCGTCGCACGGCACTACATCCGCGACGTCGTTTACGGCGCGAACGACGGGCTGATCACGACGTTTGCGGTCGTCGCCGGAGTGACCGGCGGAGGTCTGTCCGCGCGAGTGATGCTCGTCATCGGCGCCGCGAATCTCTTCGCCGACGGCCTCTCGATGGGGGTCGGCAATTTCCTTGGCATCCGTGCGCATGAGAGCGCCCGCGCGGCCGAGAACCTGCCCGAAGAGGAGGCCCGCCCCTTCCGCCACGGCGTCGCGACCTTTCTCGCCTTCGTCGTGGCCGGCGCCGTACCGCTCGTGCCGTTCGCCCTGGCGCTCGCGACCGGAGCGTCGGGCTGGCCGGTCCTCGGCTGGTCCACCGTGCTGACCTTCGGATCGCTGTTCACGGTGGGCGCCTTGCGGGCGGTCGTGACCGTGGGCCGCTGGTGGGCCGCCGGCCTCGAGATGCTGGCCCTCGGAGTCGCGGTCGCGGCCGCCGCGTTTGGCAGCGGCGCACTGGCCGCGTACGTGATGGGCCCGCGATAGCGAGGTTCGGCGCGCTGGCCGCGGAGCTCCGGGGCACGTTTCCGCTCGACGCCGGGGCTCCCGCCATGCGGCGGGCGGGGTATCATTGTGGCCATCGTGAGTGCCCGACGGTTCCGCATCGCCGCAGTGTGCGCGCTGCTGGCGATTCCGGGCGGGACGCCTGCCGCCCAGGCCCCCGCCGCCGCCCTGCCCTATACCGTTCTTTCCCGCGAAGGCCGGCGGCCGCTCGCGGTCCGCACCGTGTCGGGCCAGGAGATGTTCGCGCTGGAGGACCTCGCGCGGCTTTTCGACTTCACCACACGCGAGGACACCGCCGCCGGCGGCCTCACGGTCACGGTCCGCAACCAGATCATCGTTCTCTCGCCCGGACAGAGCCTGGCGTCTGTCGGGGGGCGTCTCATCTCGCTGCCGGCCGCGCCGGTGCGCGACGGGCGCACGTGGCTCGTGCCGGTGGACTTCGTGCCGCGCGCGGTCGCTCCGCTCCTGGCCACACGGGTCGAGCTGCGCAAGCCGTCGCGGCTGATCCTGACGGGCGACATCCGGGCGCCGCGCGTGATTGCCCGGGTCGAGACGCTCGGCACGCTGTCGCGGCTGACGCTCGACGTCGCCCCTGCCACGCCCCACACCGTCTCGCAGGAGGCGTCTCGCCTGGTGGTCCGTTTCGAGGCCGATACCCTGGATGCCGCCTTGCCGGCGGCTCCGCTGCCGGACGCCGCGCTCGGCATCGTCCAGGGGATCCGCACCGGCGAAGGACCGGCCAGCCTCACGATTGATCTCGGGCCCCGCTTCGCGTCGTTCCGGAGCGCCGACCAGCCGGGCGAGCGCGGCGCGGCGCGGGTGGTCATCGATGTGATCGGGCAGACGGACGCGCCCCCCGGGTCCGGCCCGCAGGCCCCGGCTCCTCTCCCGGACGCGCCCCCCCTCGATTTCACTCCCACCGGAGGCCTGAGGACGGTGGTCGTCGATCCCGGCCATGGCGGATCAGACACCGGCGCGAAGGGCCCCGAGGGCACGCTCGAGAAGACCGTGACGCTGTCGGTCGCCTACCGGCTGAAGGCCGCCCTCGAGGCGAGGCTGGGGGTGCGGGTCATCCTCGCACGCGACGGCGACGCCACCGTGCGCCTGGACGAGCGCGCCGCCCTGGCCAACAACAACAAGGCAGACCTGCTCGTCAGCCTGCACGCCAACGCGTCCGCCCGCGCCTCGGCCCGCGGCGCGCAGGTGTTCTTCCTGAGTCTGGACGACTACGGCGATGCGGCCGCGCGCGCGGCCCACCCCGAGAGCTACGCCCTCACCGTGTTTGGCGGCGGGACGCGGGAGATTGAGCTGATCCCATGGGAGATGGCGCAGGCCCGGTACATCCAGGCGTCGGCGGCGCTCGCACAGGCGGTCGAAGCATCGCTGCGCGATCGCGTGCCGGTCAGCACGCGCCCGGTCCAGCAGGCGCCCCTGCGCGTGCTCGTCGGCGCGAACATGCCCGCGATCCTGCTCGAAATGGGGTTCATCACCAACCCTGAGCAGGAGAAGCAACTGCGGTCGGAGGACTTCCAGAACGGAATCGTGCAGGCGCTGGTCGAGAGCATCACCCGCTTCAGGGACGCCCGCAGCGCCGCGCTCCCGGCTGGACCAGTTCGCTGATGGCCCGCCGCACCGCGATCGTGGCCGTCCTGACGATCGCGGCACTCGCCGTTGTCTGGGGGGTCTTCCGCGTGGCGCCGCGCTGGGTCGGCTCCGGCAGGGAGGCCTCTCCCTCCGCGCCGGCTGCCGCGGCGGCGCCCGGCGCGCCCGAACGGAAGATCAAGGCGACGATCTACGCCATCGCCGAAGACGGCCTGTCGCTGGCCGGCATCGAACGGGAGATCCCGTATGCCGAACCCGTGGACGAACAGGCGCGCCGGATCATCGACGCGCAGCTCGCCCCCGCGCTCCCGCCGCTCGGTTCGCCGGTGCCGGGAGGAACCACGCTTCGGTCGGTGTTCGTCACGGAGCGAGGGGACGCCTTCGTCGATCTCAGCACCGAGGTCACGACGAAGCATCCGGGCGGCGCGCTCGAAGAAATCTTCACGGTGTACGCCATCGTGAATGCGCTCACCGAGAATCTGCCCGCAGTACTGCGCGTGCAGATTCTCGTCAACGGCCGCGAGGCGGACACGCTGGCCGGGCACCTCGACCTTCGCCGGCCGCTCCAGAAGAACCTGAAGTGGCTCACCCCGCCGCCAGCGCCGGACGCTCCCGCGCCACCGGCCCCATGAACAGGACGCCCATGATCACCACACGAGCGGACGGCCGCACACCCCTGCAGCTGCGTCCGACGACGCTGACGCCTTCGTTTACGATGCACGCCGAAGGATCCGTGCTCATCGAGTCGGGACGCACGCGCGTGATCTGCACCGCCAGCGTCGAGGATCGCGTCCCGCCGTTCATGCGCAACAGCGGCAAGGGCTGGGTGACGGCCGAGTACGGCATGCTGCCGCGGGCGACCGGCACGCGCACCCAGCGCGAGGCCACGTCCGGCAAGGTGGGCGGCCGTACGCAGGAGATCCAGCGGCTCATCGGCCGATCGCTGCGATCCGTGATGAAGATGCAGGAGCTCGGCGAGCGGACGATCTGGATCGACTGCGACGTCATTCAGGCGGACGGGGGAACCCGGACGGCGTCGATCACCGGCGGCTTCGTCGCACTCGTGCTCGCGCTCCAGCGGATGCGCGCGGCCGGACAGATCAAGACGCTGCCGGTGCTCGACCATGTGGCCGCCACGAGCGTGGGCATCGTCTCGGGCACGCCGCTCCTCGACCTGGCCTACGAGGAAGACTCGCGTGCGGAGGTCGACATGAACGTGGTGAAGACCGGCGACGGACGCTTCATCGATGTCCAGGGGACAGCCGCGGGCCCGCCGTTCGAGCGCCAGGCGCTCGACGACCTGATTGCGCTGGCGGACGCCGGCATCCAGGAGCTCGTCGCGCTGCAGCGGACCATCGTCGGCGACATCCGCGCATGATCGAGGTGCAGGGCCCGCTGCTCATCGCGACGACCAATGCCGGCAAGGTTCGCGAGATTGCCGCCATCCTCGCGGGTGTGGCGGTGACGATCGTCGGACTCGGCGACCTGCCGCCGATCGCCGAACCGGAGGAAACCGGGGAGACGTTTGCCGAGAATGCGCGGCTCAAGGCGCGCTACTACGCGCAGGCCAGCGGCCTCGTCGCGGTGGCAGACGATTCCGGGATCGAGATCGACGCGCTCGACAGGGCGCCCGGCGTGCACTCGGCGCGATGGCACGGGTCGGACTATCCGGCCAAGTTCCGGAAGATTCACGCGCTCCTGCGGGAGCGCGGCGTCAACGGCAGCACCGCGCGTTTCGTGTGCCATGTCGCGGTGGCGCGGGCAGACGACCTGCTGTTCGAGGCGCGAGGCGTCATCGAGGGGACGATCGCGAACGAGCCGCGCGGCACCAACGGGTTTGGATACGACCCGATCTTCTTCTACCCGCCGCTCGGGCGCACGCTGGCGGATCTCACGACGGCCGAGAAATCAGCCGTCAGCCACCGCGGCCAGGCCTTCACGGCCCTGCGCGATGAACTCATGGGGGTCTGAGGGGCGACGACGCCTGGCGAGTCGAGGAAGTCCCGGGCCGAATCAACCGGCGGCGACGCGGGTCAGGGTCTGTACAGGAATTCGAGGGCGGCCGACAGGCGACCCGCCCACGCGTCCTCCGAGTGACGTGCGCCGGGTTCGACGAGCGTCAGGAGGCGTCGCGGGCCGAGACCGCGGCGACCGAGCAGCGATTCGAGGGTCCGCACGTTGCCCACCGTCTCGTCGTTGACCTCCGCTCGATCCGTCTCCGCGGTTCCGACGCCGAGATAGACGCGCGAGGGCCAGCGTCCTGCCGCCGCCGCGCGCCGCAGCAGGTATCCATCACCGACGTAGAGCGACGGGCTTTCGAGGAGCAGTCTGCCAATGCGGCCGGGGTGGCGGAGCGTCGTGTAGAGCGCGGCGACTGCGCCGTAGGACGAGCCGCCGAAGCCGGTGTGCCGCGCGCCGCGCGCCGCGCCGTAGGTACGCTGGATGAAGGGGATCACCTCCCGGGTGACGAAGCCCGCGTACGCGCGGCCGCGCGGGAGGGCCGCCGCGGGATTGCGCGCATCTTCGATCGGCAGGTACTCTCTCGCGCGGTCGGCGCCGCCGTGGTCGATGCCGACGATCAGCAGCGGGGGGATGCGGCCGGCACGAATCAGGGTCGCGGCCGTGTCGGCGACGCTCCACGTCCGCCCGGCAAAGGCGCGCGACGGGTCGAAGAGGTTCTGCCCGTCGTTCAGATACAGCACCGGCAGGCCGGAGGCGTCCCCGCCTTTGACCTTCGGGGGCAGCCAGACCGTCAGGCGCCGCCGCACGCCGAGGAGGCGGCTGTCGATGTCGTGCGTCTGGAGCATGGAAGCATGCGATTATGCCTGCTGATGGGCACGACTCCCAACCCCTACGAGCGCGATCTGGAGGGGCGCGATCCGTTCGAGGCGCTCACGCACACCGCCGGGCGCATCCGGGACGCCGTTGCGTCGTGGACCGCCGCCGACTTCGAGCGCTCGTATGCGCCGGGGAAGTGGAGCATCCGCAAGGTCATCGTCCACCTGGCCCAGACCGAGCTCGCGCTCGGCACGCGCATGCGCTTCGCGCTGGCGGAACCCGACTACGTGGCGCAGCCGTTCTCGCAGGACGCCTGGCTGCCGCTGGACGAGGGGCTCGACGCCGCCGCCGCGCTCGAGGCCTATACCGTGCTGCGCCGGATGAACCTGTCACTGCTGCGCGCCCTCCCCGCCGGACACCTGGATCGCGAGTTCTCGCATCCCGAGTACGGCATGCTGACCATCCGCTGGGTCGTCGGCCAGATGGCCGGACACGACCTCCATCACGTCCGTCAAATCGAGAGCCTCCCCGAACCCCGTAGCACCCCGTAGCACCTCGCAGAACCTCGTAGAACCTTAGTGCTAGAATCCGGTCGCCATGCGGGCTCTCTATCTCCTGCTGCCGATCCTCTGCATCCTCGCGATCGCCTATCGCTACTACAGCGCGTTCATCGCCGCGCGGGTCATGGCGCTGGACGACACCCGCCGGACGCCGGCGCACGACCGGGAGGACGGCCACAACTACCACCCCACGCACCGCCTCGTGCTCTTCGGTCACCATTTCGCGGCCATCACCGGCGCCGGACCGCTGATCGGACCGGTCCTCGCCGCGCAGTTCGGCTACGCCCCGGGTCTCATCTGGCTCGTGGCCGGGGTCTGCCTGGCTGGAGCGGTCCACGACTTCATCATCCTGTGGGCGTCGGTCCGCCGGGGCGGGCGCTCACTCGCCGAGATCACGCGCATGGAGATCGGCCCCGTGGCTGGCGCCGTCGCCGCCGTGGCGATCCTCTGCATCATCGTGATCGCACTCGCCGGCCTCGGCCTCGCAGTCGTCAACGCGCTCGAGGCGAGCCCGTGGGGCACGTTCACCATCGGCGTCTCCATTCCGCTTGCGCTCGGCATGGGGTTCTACATGCACCACTTCCGCAAGGGACGGATCGCGGAAGCGACCATCATCGGCATCATCGGCATGCTGCTGGCCGTCGTGCTGGGAAAACCGGTGGCCGCCTCCGCCATCGGTCCGTGGTTCGTGCTCTCGCGCGATCAACTCATCCTGGCCATGGCGGCATACGGGTTCGTCGCGTCGGTGCTGCCGGTCTGGATGCTCCTCTGCCCGAGGGACTACCTCAGCTCCTTCATGAAGATCGGCACCATCGCGTTCCTCGTGGTGGCCGTCCTCGTCGTCAACCCCGTCCTCGAGATGGACGCCTTCACCCGCTTCACGGCCGGAGGCGGCCCCATCATTCCGGGGCCGGTCTTCCCCTTCGCCTTCATCACCATTGCCTGCGGCGCGATCTCCGGCTTCCACGCGCTGATCGCGTCCGGCACCACGCCCAAGATGATCGACCGCGAGTCCGACATCAGGCCGATCGGGTACGGGGCGATGTTGATGGAAGGCCTGGTCGGCATCGTCGCGCTGATTGCCGCCACGGCGATGTTTCCGGGGGACTACTTCGCGATCAACACCCCCCCGGCCACGTTCGCGCAGCTCGGCATTCCGGTGGTGAACCTTCCGCAGCTCGAGCAGGCGGTCGGCGAAACCGTGGCGGGGCGCACGGGAGGCGCCGTGTCGCTCGCGGTGGGCATCGCGCAGATCTTCAGCGGGCTCCCGGGCATGCGCGGACTGTTGGACTACTGGTACCACTTCGCGATCATGTTCGAGGCGCTCTTCATCCTCACCACGATCGATACCGGCACACGCGTCGCGCGCTTCCTGGTGCAGGAGTTCCTGGGGCAGTTCCATGCGCCCATGGGCCGGCAGGACTGGATACCGGGGGCCGTGATCTCGACGCTCATGGTCGTCTCGGCCTGGGCCTATTTCATTCACACCGGGAGCATCAGCACGATCTGGCCGATGTTCGGTATCGCCAACCAGCTGCTCGCCTCCGTCGCGCTGGCGGTCGCCACGACCATCCTCGTCAACATGGGCAAGGTGCGCTACGCCTGGGTCACGGCCGCACCGCTGGCGTTTGTGTCGATCACCACGCTGACGGCCGGCGTCCTCAGCGTGCGCGACAACTTCTGGCCGCTCGCCGTCGGGCCGGACCCGGCGCGCCACCTCCAGGGCTACGTCAACACCATCGTCACCATCGCCATGATGGCAGGGGTGGTCGTCATCCTGGCGAGCGCGTGCTGGCGCTGCGCCGGAGTCCTCCGGGGACGCATCGCGGTCGTACCCTCCACGGCGCCCTGACGCGGGGCGGAGTGGCGAGATTTTTACCTTTTGTCGCGACATCCATGGCTCCCGCGCCATCCCCCGGCTGTGTTTACAGGAATTCTGGCGCGCCCCTGATGGCGTCGAGCTTGCAAGCGCAGCAGTAAGCCCGCGCCGGGTCCTGTCACCTGTGTGCGGCCCGGGGAATCATGTCCACTCGCAGGTTGCTCATCGCCCATTTCCTCATCCTTTTCGTCGTCGCGGGATCCTTGTACGATATCGGCACCCGCCAGGAGCACTGGCCGTTCTCGAACTACCCCATGTTCTCGACCGTCCATCGTCAGCCGACCCTGACGTGGCTGCGGCTGTTCGGGGTGACTCCAGAAGGCACTGAAGTGCCTCTGATCCGCTACAACGACCTGTATCCGCTCGATCAGTCCCGGCTGCCGCTGGGCCTGCGCCGCATCGCGGAGCGGCCCGATGCCGGGCCGCGGATTCAGGCGGCCATCACCGACGTGATGGAGCGGTACAACGCCCGGCGGGCGGCGGGCGATATCGCCGGACCTGAGCTGCGCGGGATCCGGTTGTACCGTATGGGATGGGCCCTCGAACCGTTCGCCAGCAATCTGGAGCGCCCGTCGAGCCGGGTGCTGCTGGCCGAGGCCGGGACCGGGTCGCAGGTCCGGCAATGACCGGGATGTTCCGGAGGGTCAGCCGCGCCTGGATGGCGTTCTGGTTCGCGCCTGTCGCCGCGACCAACCTCGGCGTCTCCCGCCTGCTCTTTTTCGCGTGCCTGGCCGCGTTCTATGCTCCCCACGACTTCTCGATCTGGGGATCGGTGTCCCCGACGCTCTTCCAGCCGATCTGGCTGTTCGACAGGTTCGGCATTCCGGTGTTCTCGCCCGACGCCATCCAGGCCATGCAGATCGCCTGGAAGTTGGCGCTGGTGCTGTCGGCCATCGGGCTGTTCACCCGGCCCGCCATGGCCGTGGCCGCGGTCCTCGGCACCTACCTGCTCGGCCTTCCACACAATTTCGGCCAGATCTACCACTTCGATGCCCTGCTCGTCCTGGCGTTCTGGATCCTGGCATTCTCCCGTGCCGGGGATGCCTGGTCGTTCGACAGCCTGATCAGGACTGCGCGAGATCCCTACCGCGCGGCACTGACGCCGAGCGGCGAGTACGCGTGGCCTGGCCAGCTCATTCTGGCGGCGCTCTCGCTTGTCTTCTTTGCGGCAGGCCTCGCCAAAATCTGGACGTCGGGGGTCGAATGGGTGCTCTCGGATCACCTCGCGATCCTGTTGCGCCGCGTGCAGTACCACATCTCGGATGCCGACCCCCTGGTCGCCTGGGGCAGCCACATCGCCGAGATCCCGCTCGCGCCGAAGCTCCTCGCCGCCGGCACCATCCTGGCCGAGACCCTGTATCCCCTCGCGCTCTTCAGCCGCAGGCTGCGGCCGCTGCTCATCCTCGGCGGCATCGGTCTCATCGTGGGGATCCGCCTGCTCATGGGGCCCACATTCGAACAGTTCCTGACGATCAACCTGTTCTGGGTGCCCTGGGATCGCGTCGGCGCCTGGCTGTGCGCGCGCGCGCCGCAGCGGACGGACATGTCGGTCCTGTACGACGGGGCGTGCGGCCTGTGCCGGCCCACGGTCGCCGTCCTCCGCACGCTCGACATCCGGCATCGGGTGGAATTCCTCGACGTGCATCGCGACTGGGCCGCGATTCAGAGCCGCACGCCATCGCTGTCGCGCGAGGCCTGCCTCACCGACATGCACGGGATCGACGGCGGCGGACGCATCTACGCCGGCTTCGACACGTACCGCGCGCTCTGCCGGATCCTGCCGCTCGGGTGGCTGCTGCGGCCTTTCCTCTTCCTCCCGCCGGTCGCATGGGCCGGTCGCCGAATCTACCGCATGATCGCTGACCGCCGGCACACCGGAAGCTGCGCGATGCCCCTGGGGCCGACGTTCCAGGCGGTCGGCTCCCAGCCGGAAAGCGGCCCCCGCCCGCCCCGCGAGCGGCATCTGCACGCGGACTGATGACCGGCGCGCCGGACCTCTCGGTCGTCGTCCCCACCTTCAACCGGGGCCGCCAGCTGGAACCGCTCCTTGCCAGTCTCCTCGCGCAGAAGTCCCGCGGCGTCCGCTTCGAGGTGGTCGTCGTCGACAACAACTCGTCCGACACCACCCGCGACGTCGTCCAGGCCATGGCGGCGCGCGCGCCCGCCGGCCACCTCCGCTACGTGTTCGAACCGCGGCAGGGTGTCTCATACGCCCGCAACACCGGCGTCGCGTCCACGAC
>JANPJN010000159.1:0-4088 GCA_031425515.1 Acidobacteriota bacterium
CCGGCCGGACCCGTATGCGCCCGCCATGCGCGCCGCGATGGTCGTCAGTTCGGCGACCTGCTTCGGGTCCGGCGGCCCGGCCATCGTCATCGAGTTCTTCAGCACCGTCAGCTGGCGGCGCTCCTCAGGACTCCCGATCCCAGCTGGAAACTTCGCCGCGCGCCTGGCGTAGTCGGTCGAGGCATTCACCAGCGCCTCGTTCGCGCGGGCCGCAATGGCCTGCGTGTCGGGGGTGATGTAGGTGTCCTGCACCCAACCCGCCTGATTGGCCGCGTTGCTGAGCGCCAGGAGGCGTGTGTTGGCGTCGGCGAGAAACGCCGTGATGCCGGCCGCGTCGCCGCCGGCTGCAGAGGCCGGGGCCGGGGCTTCCTTTGTCCGGCAGGCGACGGTCAGCGCCGCAGCGAGCGTGACGGGAACGACGAGCGCGCGCAGAGCAGTCATCTGCCGATCATAAGGCCGATGGCACGTCCCGGGTGACGGCGGCGCCGCAGATGTTGGGGCTGCCCGCGCCCCCCGCCTGATGTCAACGAGCCGGTGCCGCAGCCGACCCGGCGGGCGACAGGCGTGGGCCCGTCAGAACGTCGCGCGCACCACGAGCTGAATCTGGCGCGCGGGCGTGGCGGCTTCGGTAATGGTGCCGAACTGGGGCGTATTCACGAACCGGTTGGGCGTGCCGTAGTTGATCGTATTGAAGAGGTTGAACGCCTCCATGCGGAGATGAAGTCTGGCTCTGCCCGAGAGCGGCAGCTCGCGGTCGAGCGCCAGATCGACCTTCTTGAGGCCCGGACCCCAGACGCTGTTGCGCGTCGCCGTGCCGAAGGTGAACGGGGCGGGCGTCGTGAACGCGGCGGTGTTGAACCACATGTCGGCCGTCGGATTCTCGAGTTGGGGCGAGGCGCCAGGCACCGCGTTGGCCCTGATCGGATTGACGTTGAGGAGCGACCCTGCGTTGGCCGTGTCGCCGAACACGCTGATGGTGAAGGGGAAGCCGCTCTGCCACTGGAAGATCATCGATGCCTGCCAGCCGCCGAACAGCCTCCGGGCGACCTTGTCGCCGACGCTCGTGCCGCCGGTCGCCAGATAGGCAGCCTTGTAGATCACGCTGCTCACGAAACGATGCCGGATGTCGCAGCCGGACGGTCCCCAGTCGGCCCCGGGATCGAAACTGTTCTGGGGCACCTCCGACTCGCCGGCGGGCGAACGGAACGCAGGCGCATCGGTCAGGCTGTTGGCATAGGTGTAGCTGGCCATGTAGCTCAGCCCACCCGAGAAGCTCCGCTTCGTCAGCGCCCAGACCGAGTTGTACCTGGACCGGCCCGTGCTCTCGAGGAGGTTGATGGGCCCGACCGGGAACGTCAGGCTCTGGACCGTGACCCCCTCCGGCAGCGTGCCGAGGTCGGTGCCGGGTACGAACGCGATCGTCTGGTACGGCCGCCGCGGCTGCACGCCTCCAGGCCCCGGCTGGGCGTTGTTGACCAGCCGCGAGCGATCGAGGCTCGAGCCCCATGCGCCAAGGTAGCCAAGCTGCAGCATCGACGTCGGCGTCAACTGGCGCTCGTAGCTCACGCTCGCCTGTGTGATGCGCGGGATCTGCAGGTGCGTGTCGATGGCGGTAAACCCGACGAGCGTGCGGCCCAGCACCGGCGGGGCGAACCCGAAGCTGTTGATGGCCGGCGTCGCGGCATTGTTCACCTGGATCTCGGGGAACACCAGCGGCACGTTGTGCACCTGATTGCACCAGAGGTTCATGTCCGGGTACGAATAGAACACGCCCGCGCCGGCGCGAAAGACGTGCGTCGCATCGTGGGGAGCCCAGGCGATCCCGATCCGGGGCGCGATGTTGTTGGTGTCCATGTAGGCCAGTCCCCCGGGATAGCCGTTCTGTCCTCCCACGAACGCGACCGGCGCCCCCTTGCTGAAATCCAGGTTCGTCAGAATCTTGCTGATGTCGCGCAGCGGCGTCTGCAGCTCGTAGCGGACCCCCGCATTCACCGTCAGCGACGGCGTTACGCGCCAGTCGTCCTGTACGAAGAGGTCGTACGTCATCTGGCGCATCACCATCGACGGCGTGCCGGCCTGCCGCTGCGCCAGCGCCGGCGTGCCCAGGAGGAAGCTGGCGAGCGCGTTCCCGGTGCCGTCGGCAAGCGACGTGCGGCTGGTGATCGGCGAGGTGAACTGAAAGTAGCCGCGGTTCTGAAAGAACCCGAGCATGTCCCAGTTGAACTTGCGGGCGTCGCCGCCGAACTTGATCGAGTGCTTCCCGGCGCTCCACGTGATCCGTTCGCCGATCTGGAAGTTGTTGTTCCAGTACTGGCACGGTGTGCACAGCAGGGAATCGCCGATCGGGTCGTACCCCTGGACGTCGAAGCGCGGCAGGCCAAACGCATCCGCCCCGCCGTAGCCCACACCCGGAATGCCCAGCTCGGTCACCAGGTCGGCGCCGTTGGCGGTCTCCCCATACCGGTGCAGCCTCATGCGCGCGAATCCAAACCGCGTCTCGGTCAGCAGGCGACTCGTCACCGGCTTCAGCAGGGTCGCCGTGAAGTTGTGCGCGCGGTTGTCGTGGTACGCACCGAAGCCCGGCAGGTTCTCCGGCGTGAACCCGCTCTCGTCGCTCAGGCTGTAACGGCCGAAGAGCGACGTGCCGTTGCCCCACGATCGATCGAGCCGCACGTTGTAGCCGTTGTTGCGAAATCGCTGCGCGCGCGTATCGAGGTAATTGTCGGTCGGGTCGTCGCGATTGGGCTGGACGACGTGGTTCTGCAGCACCGCGAGGGCGACGGGGTTGATGCGGTCCAGAGGAATCCGGTTGCCGGGAAACTGCGTACGGATGAACTGCGGGTTCGCGGCGCTAATCGGGAGCGCGGTGTTGAAGGCCGGGTTCGCGCGGGTGGTCAGCGGATCGTAGATCGGCGCCATCCCGGAGAAGTCGCCGGTCCGCGCGGCGGTCCCGGGTACGAACATGATGTTCGACATATGCTGCGTCGTCCGCAAACCCTCGAACCCGCCGAAGAAGAAGATGCCCCGACCGGCCGGGCCCCCGAGCGTGCCGCCGAACTGATTCTGCGAGAAGGGCGGGAGCTCGTCGGGGTTGGTGAACTCCGGCGAATCGAACCGGCTGTTGCGCGCGTACTCGTAGATCGAGCCCCGCAGGCGTGACGTGCCGGACTTCGTAACGACGTTGATCTGGCCTGTGCCTGCGCCGAGCTCGGCGGTGTAGGTGCCTGTCTGAATCTGGAACTCGCGGATCGCGTCCGGGGGCAGGCTGATCACGAAGGTATTGAACGACGGGTCGGTATTTACCGTGCCGTCGAGCAGATAGACGTTGGAGTTGGGACGCGCGCCGCTGATCGTCACGGCGGAGTTCTGCCCCGGACGCCAGTAAAGCGGGCTGGCGTCGCCCATCTGGGCGCCGTGGCCGCTGTGTGCGCCGGGCACGAGCAGGGCGAGCTCCAGGAACTGACGCCCGTTGAGCGGCAGCTCGGCCACCTGCCGCTGGTCGATGACTTCGCCGAGCGACGCATCGCCCAGGTGCAGCAGCGGCACGCTCTGCACGACATCCACCTGCTGCGCCAGACCGCCGGCGGCGAGCACCATATCGGCGCGCACGCGCTGGTTGACGTGGACGCGCACGGCAATCTGCTGCCGCGCGAAGCCGGCAAGCTCCACCGTCAGGGTGTAGTCCCCGGGCAGCAGGCCCGCGAGCTCGAACCCGCCGTCCGTGCCGGTCGTGAGCGTGCGCGAAAAGTTGTTCTCGGTGCCCACCAGGGTGACCGCCGCGCCCGGGACGACGAGGCTCTGCTCATCGCGCACCGAACCGGCGATGGAGGCCGTGCTGCCCTGGGCGAACACGCCCGCGGGGAGCAGGCCCATCGCCATCACCATCAGAAAGCTGCCTATGCCGATCGATCTCATCCTGCCTCCGGGTGCGTCTGGAATCCCGCCGGACTCTACCAGTGCCGCCCCGGACCCGCCATAGTCCAGACATATTAGAAGGGCGCGATTTCCGGCGTGCTATGCTCCGGCGCTGATCATGCCTTCCGCTCTTGCCATCGCCGCGCACCCCGACGACATCGAGTTCGTCATGG
>JANPJN010000160.1:0-2249 GCA_031425515.1 Acidobacteriota bacterium
CGTTCGGGAGATGTGTCTCATGTCGGAATCAAGGGCGGCGTCCTCCGGCGTCGTGCACTGCCGTGGACACGCCGGCCGGGAGGTCAGGCGAGCGTATGGCCCCCGCCGTGGAGGGTCAATAGCACAAATCCACTAGGCGGCCCGCGTGCGCTGGTGCGAGATGAGGCGCGACGGGAAGGTGGACGCGCCGGGCACGCGGGGTTAGTATGCGGCGGCTGTGACGATCCTCCCCGCAAGACTCTTCGTGACGGCCGCGATGCTCGTCCTCACGGCTGCGGGCCCTGCGACGGCCGGGCAGGCCACGTCGGGCGTACCGGCGCCGCCGTCCAGCGCCGCCCTGCCGATACTCACCCGCATCCAGGACATCCGCGCGCTCGCGCAGGACGGCGGCGCGCTCGGCTATCCCGTCCGCATCCGCGCCATCGTCACGCACTTCGACCAGCAGCAGCGGACGACGCTGGTGGTGCATGACGGCGCGTTCGGGCAGTTCGTGCTGAACCCCGCGAATCCGGCGACGGCGGGGGACTGGACCGCGCTCGCGACCGGGGACGTGGTGGACATCGAGGGGCATACCGCGCGCGGCGGGTTCGCGCCGAACGTGGTCCCCGACATGGTGCGGAAGATCGGCCGGGCGCCGGTGCCGCACCCCCGCGCGATTGCGTATTCGGCCATGCTGACGGGGCGCTACGACTGCGACTACGTCGATGTCGTCGGGGTCGTGCAGCGGGCCTGGCTGTCGTCGGACCCGCAGTCTCATGTGATGTTCGCGGACGTGGCGCTCGAGGACGGGATCGTCCGCGCCTCCTTTTGGGACTATGGCTCGCCCGCCGACCTCACGCGGTTCATCGACGCGCGGGTACGGCTGCGCGGGAACATCGGCACCATCTTCGGGCGGACCGAGCAGTTGCGCGGCGTCTCTTTGTTTGCGGGCCGTCTGCGCGACGTGGAGGTGATCGAGACCGCGCCCGATCCGTTCGCGCTGCCCGAGCGCGCCATCCGGAACATCTACAACTACTCCCCCGACGGCGAGGTGAACCGGCGCATTCGCGTGCGGGGCGTGGTGACCGCGCGCATTTCGGGAACGCCCGTCGCGATGAGCGATTTCACGACCTCGGCGACCTTCCGGTATCTCGTCAACGTGGTCTATATCAAGGACGCGTCGGGCGGCGTGCGAATCGAAACCGAGCAGACGCCCGATGCCAGGATCGGGGATTTCGTCGAGGCGGCCGGCTTTCCCTGGGTGACGCCCGGCAAGCCGATTCTGCGCAATGCCGTCCTGCGCCGGGCGGGCCGGGCGCATGCGCCGGCGCCGCTCGACGTGGAGCCTGCGGTGCTGCTGACGCCGGATCACGACGCCGAGCTCGTGCGGATGAGCGGCCGGCTGCTCAGTGTCGTCGCGGGCGCGACCGAACGGGTCCTGGTGCTCCGCGCGGGGGACACCATCTTCAACGCAGGCCTCGAATCGGGTCAGGCGATCGATCCGGTGGATAGCCTCCGCCCGGGCAGCATGCTCTCGCTCACCGGGGTCTATGCCTATCAGGGCGGGCCGCCCCCGTCGTTCCGTCTGCTCCTCCGCACGCCAGACGACGTCCGGGTGACCGCGGCGGCTCCGTGGTGGACGATGAGCCATACGGCGGTGATGGTGGCGATTCTGGCGCTCGCGGCCGGTGCGGGAGGCTGGTGGATGCGGGCGATGGGACGGCGCAAGCGCCGCGAGTATCAGGCGGTGCTCAGCGAACGGACGCGCGTGGCGCGGGAGCTCCACGACACGGTGGAGCAGGGGCTGGCCGGCATCACGCTCCAGCTCGAGGCGGTCGCGGGCAGCTTTCAGACCGCGCCCGACGTCGCGCGTCACTCGCTCGATGTCGCGCGGCAGATGTTGCGCTACAGCCTGGAGGAGACGCGGCGGTCGGTCATGGACCTGCGGTCGCAGGCGCTGGAGACGAGCGATCTGGCGGGTGCGCTGTCGAGCCTCGCGCGTCAGATGACGGTGAATACCGGTGCCGACGCCCACGTCACCGTGAGTGGTGCCCGGGCGCGCCCGGACGCGGCCCAGGATCATCACCTGTTGCGCATCGGCCTCGAGGCGCTGACCAATGCGCTCAAGCACGGCGCCGCGACGCGCGTGGATATCGACCTGCACTTCACGGAGGAGGCGACGCAGCTGGCGGTGACCGACAACGGCTGCGGCATGGACGCCGATGCGCGGACGTCCTCCGGCGCGCACTTCGGGCTGCAGGGGATCCGGG
>JANPJN010000161.1:0-11777 GCA_031425515.1 Acidobacteriota bacterium
CCGTATGTCTGGCAGGTGGACTTCGTCGCAGGCAAGCGATTCCCCATGCCGTGGCCGGCCGGTCAGGCGGAACTGCGCCTCGAGGCCTTCAACCTGTTCAACCGGACGAACTTCCGTTCGCCCAACGGCAACCGGAGCGCCGCCGCGTTCGGCACCATCACGACCACCTACGACCCTCGTCAGTTGCAGATCGGGATCAAGCTGACGTTCTGATCCACATCCGGGCCCGGGGGGATGCGGCCCCCCACCCGGTGCGCGTCCGTCAACACACAGGGAAGGAACCGGCTCAATGGTCAGCGCGCTGTCGTGGCTCCTCGTCGCCGTCGTCCTGGCTGGTACGCCGCAAGGATCCCCGCCCTCGAAGAAGGTATTGATCGCCCATCGCGGCGCCTCGTCGTACGCCCCCGAGCACACGATCGCGGCCTACACGCTGGCGATTGAGCAGGGGTCGGACTTCGTCGAGCAGGATCTCGCCGTCACGAAGGACGGCGTGCTGGTCTGCATCCACGATCTGACGCTGGAGCGGACGACCAACGTCGAAGAGGTGTTTCCCACCCGGTACACCCGGCAGATGGAGGCGCCCGCCAGCGGCGCTGCTGCCGCCACACCGGGTGCCGCCCCAGCCCCGCGCCGGTGGCTGGTGAACGACTTCACCCTTGCCGAGATCAAGCGGCTCGACGCGGGCTCCTGGTTCGACCCGAAGTTCACCGGTGCAACCATTCCGACCTTCCAGGAAGCGATCGACGCCGTCCGCGGGAAGGCGGGGATGTACCCCGAGCTGAAGGACCCCGAGTTCTATCGGACGCGCGGAGTTCGCACCGATGTCCTGCTCGCCGCCGCTCTGAGGAAGAACCGGCTCGTGGCGAATCCGAAAACGCCCGTGATCATCCAGTCGTTCGACGACACCACCCTCAAGCAGCTCGCCCGGGATCTGCCGCAGGTGCCGCGCGTGTTCCTCGTCGAGCCTCGCAACGCCTCACGGCTCGACTCACCCGACAAGCTCCGGGAGATTGCCGCCTGGGCCGCGGGCGTGGCCCCCAACAAGGCGATCGTCGAAGCGATGCCGGACCTCGTCAAGCGGGCGCACGACGCCGGCCTGACGGTCACGCTCTGGACGTTCCGCGCCTCGACGACGACGTTTCCGTCAGTGAAGGCGGAGATGGAGAAGTTTCTCTACACCGACGGCGTGGACGCGGTCTTCACCGACAACCCCGATCAGTTTCCGCGGCGTTGAGACTCCACGGGGTCGGGCGCGACCACGGTCGCGTCCGGGACCCCGTGATGCCGTCCAATGCATAAGTCGTAAAGCCATCCGCCGAGAATCGCGCCGATGGGCGGCGCGACGACCGGTACCCACCACCACGCATGGCCCGCCCGGAAGACCTCGCCCCCCCAGCCCGCGACGGCGGTGAACAGACGCGGCCCGAAGTCCCGCGCCGGATTGATGGCATAGCCGGCATTGAACCCGAACGACGCGCCGATCGCCACGACGAGCAGTCCGACCAGCACCGGGCCCATGCCCGCGGCGGGAGGAGCGTTGCGGTTATCGGTCAGCGCGAAGATCACCAGCATCAGAATGGCTGTCCCCACGACCTGGTCGATGAAGCCGCCGGGAAACGTGCTGAGGAACGGCTGCGGGTACGTGGCCCAGATGCCGGCCGTGCCCTGTGCCCCGGCGACCTGTCGAATGCCGCCGTCGAAGGCCTGTAACGCCTCACGATACGTTACGTAGACGACCGCCGACGCCGCGAACGCCCCCACGACCTGCGCGACGATGTAGGGCCCGACCTTGCGCCAGGGGAATCCCCGGTGCACGGCGAGCGCGATGGTGACGGCCGGGTTCATGTGCGCGCCCGACACGCCGCCCGACACATAACACCCCATCGTCACGGCGAGGCCCCAGACGATGTTGATGGCGAGCTGGCTGCTCGCGGCCGTGCCGCTCAGGACGAACTGGGCCACGACGCCCACGCCAATCGTGATCAGGATGAAGGTGCCGAGGAACTCGGCAAGCAGTTCGCGCCAGTCGTCGTGCAGCCGTGTGGCCATGGGGCTCCTCAAGGGGATGACGCACTCGTCCGTTCCGGTCGGACCGGCAGCCTGCCGATGCGAGCGGGAGTATACAGCACACCCGGCGGACGGGGCGGACGCGCGACTCGCGGGAGATTCGATTACACTGCCGTCGTGCCCTACATCCTCGCCCTCGATCAGGGAACGACCAGCTCGCGCGCCATCGTCTTCGATCACGACGGCGGGATCGTCGCCCTCGCGCAGAAAGAGTTTCCGCAGATTTTCCCGAAGCCCGGCTGGGTCGAGCACGACCCCCGCGAGATCTGGGCCACGCAGATCTCGGTGGCGATCGAAGCGCTCGGCCGTGCGCAGATCCGGCCGCGCGATATCGCGGCCATCGGGATCACCAATCAGCGCGAGACCACGGTCGTGTGGGATCGCGACACAGGCGAGCCGGTCTGCAACGCCATCGTCTGGCAGGATCGGCGGACGGCGGAGTTCTGCGATCGGCTGAAGGCCGAGGGGCACGAAGCGCTGGTGCGGGAGCGGACCGGCCTCGTCATCGACGCCTACTTCTCGGGGAGCAAGGTCCGCTGGATTCTGCAGAACGTGCCCGGTGCGCGGGAGAAGGCGGAGGCCGGACGACTGGCGTTCGGCACGGTGGACTCGTGGCTCGTCTGGAAGCTGACGAGCGGCGCTGTGCACATCACCGACGTCAGCAATGCGTCGCGGACGATGCTGTTCAATATCAACACGCTGGCGTGGGATGACGAACTGCTGCGGCTGATGGACGTGCCGGCGAACATGCTGCCGGAGGTCCGGGCGTCGAGCGAGGTGTACGGCC
This sequence comes from Acidobacteriota bacterium, assembly GCA_031425515.1. Classification (GTDB taxonomy): domain Bacteria; phylum Acidobacteriota; class Vicinamibacteria; order Vicinamibacterales; family 2-12-FULL-66-21; genus JALZOC01. Next base: position 2,855 of record JANPJN010000161.1, read on the forward strand.
GTGTGTCCACCACGCTTGGCGTGGCCGACGTGCCCATTGCCGGCATTGCCGGGGATCAGCAGGCGGCGCTGTTCGGCCAGATGTGCGTGAGCCCGGGGCTGACGAAGAATACCTACGGCACAGGATGTTTTCTGCTGCAGAACACCGGCACGCGTCCCGTGGCGTCTGCCAATCGGCTCATCACGACCGTGGCGTGGAAGATCGGCGATCGCACCGAATACGCGCTCGAGGGGAGCGTGTTCATCGGCGGCGCGGTGGTGCAATGGCTGCGCGACGGCCTGGGGGTGATTGCAAAGTCGCAGGACGTCGAGCGGCTCGCGGCGTCGGTGGACGACAACGGCGGGGTGTATCTCGTGCCCGCTTTCGCCGGACTCGGCGCTCCGCACTGGGATCCGTATGCCCGCGGATTGATTGTCGGGATCACGCGTGGCACCACGGCGGGGCACATCGCCAGGGCCGCGATCGAAAGCATCGCGTATCAGGTGGACGATCTGCTGGAAGCCGTATCGCTCGACGCCGGCATCCGGCTCGGAGAGCTGCGCGTGGACGGCGGCGCGTCGGCCAACGATGCGCTGCTGCAGTTCCAGGCCGACCTGCTCGGCGTGGCCGTGGCGCGGCCTGCGGTGACCGAAACGACGGCGCTCGGCGCAGCGTACCTCGCGGGGTTGGCGGTCGGGTTCTGGTCCTCGGCTGACGAGATCGCGGGGCAGTGGCGCGTGGATCGACGGTTCGAGCCGTCCATGGCCCGCGACGAGGCGGGCCGTCTGCGGGAGCGATGGCGCGACGCCGTCGGCCGGTCGAAGGGGTGGGTCCCCGCGGGCCGCGAGGCATGAACGGCGCTGCGGCGACCTCGCGCGCGGCGATGGTCGCGCGCATCGCCCGGCAGCAGGGCACCTGGGATTTTGCGATCGTCGGCGGCGGTGCGACCGGGGTAGGGATTGCGGTGGATGCCGCGTCGCGCGGCTACTCCGTGCTGCTGCTCGAGCAGAGCGACTTCGGCAAGGGGACGTCGAGCCGCAGCACCAAGCTGGTGCACGGCGGCGTGCGCTACCTCGAGCAGGGCAACATCTCGCTGGTCATGGAGGCGCTGAAGGAGCGCGGGATGCTCCGGCGGAACGCGCCGCATCTCGTGACCAACCTTCCCTTCGTCGTCCCGAACTACGACTGGTGGGAGACGCCGTTCTACGGCATCGGCCTGAAAGTTTACAACCTGCTTGCCGGGAAGTACGGCTTTGGCGATTCGTCCATCCTGTCGCGCGAGGAGACGCTGCGGCGGCTCCCGACCATTCGGACCGACGGGCTGCGCGGCGGGGTTGTCTATTACGACGGGCAGTTCGACGACTCGCGGCTGCTGATCAATCTGGTGCAGACCGCGGCGGAGCACGGAGCGGCGCTGCTCAATTATGCGCCGGTGACGGCGCTGTCCAGGGGCAGCGACGGCACGATCGACGGAGTCGTCGCGCGGGATCTGGAGTCGGGCGAGGAGATTCGCGCGGCCGCGCGCGTCGTCATCAACGCGACCGGCCCGTTTGCCGACAGCGTCCGGCGGCTGGCCGATCCGGGAGCGGCCGCGCTCATCGCGCCCAGTCAGGGCATCCATCTGGTGTTCGACCGGTCGTTCCTGCCGGGCACGTCGGCCATCATGGTGCCGCATACGCGTGACGGCCGTGTCATGTTTGCCATTCCCTGGCATGGCCATACCGTGGTCGGCACGACCGACACCCCTATTGAGGAGGCGGTGCTCGAGCCGCGAGCGCAGGAGAGCGAGGTGTCGTTCGTGCTCGAGACGGCAGGTCTCTACCTGCACAAGGCGCCGACGCGCGCCGACGTCCTGAGCGTGTTTGCCGGCATCCGTCCTCTCGTCCGATCCGGCGACAGCCGCCTGACCGCCGCGCTCTCGCGCGATCACACGATCCACATCGACCCGTCGGGTTTGCTGACGACCGCCGGCGGCAAATGGACGACGTATCGGCACATGGCGGAAGACACGGTCGATCAGGCGGTCGAGTTCGGCCGGCTGCCGGAGCGCGCGTGCGTGACGCGCGAGCTGGCGATCCATGGGTTTCAGGAGACGTCCGGCGAGCGCGACGCGTGGAGCCTGTACGGCGCGGACGCGCCGCGGATCCGCGATCTTGAGCGGGAGACCCCTTCGCTGGCGGCGCCAATCGACGCCGCCCTGCCGTGCACGGGATCGCAGGTCGTGTGGGCGGCGCGGATGGAGTTTGCGCGCACCGTCGAGGACGTGCTCGCGCGTCGCTGCCGGGCGTTGTTCCTCAACGCCGCGGCGGCGATCCGGATGGCGCCGGGCGTGGCAACGCTGATGGCGCAGGAGCTCGGGCGCGACGAGGCGTGGCAGCGCGATCAGGTCCGGACCTTCGCGACACTGGCTGCGGGATACCGGCTCGCGTAGGCCGGACGGCGTTTACTTTCACTCCGAAGTGTGGTCTGTTGTCTCCCCGTGACCACTCGAAAATCCCCCGCGTCCGCCCTGTTCCCTCCTCCCGAACTCCGCGATCTCCCGGAGGCGCCACGCAATCTGTGGCGCATCGTGGGCCCCGGCGTGGTGGCGGCCGGCGTGGGCATTTCGTCCGGCGAGTTCATCCTGTGGCCCTATATCGCGTCACAGGCCGGGCTCGTGTTCCTGTGGGGGGCCGCGCTCGGGATCATCACGCAGTACTTCCTCAACATGGAGATCGAGCGCTACACGCTGGCGACGGGGGAGACCGTCCTGGCCGGCTTCAGCCGGTTCTGGCGGCACTGGGGGCTGGTGTTCGCCGTCATGGTGTATTTCGCGAATCTGTGGCCCGGATGGGCGCTCAGCTCCGCGACGCTGGCGACGTATCTGTTCGGTGGTGACGCGCGGCTGATCGCCGTCGGCATCCTGATCGTCATCGGCGCATCGCTCACGCTGGCGCCGGTGGTGTATGTCGCGCTCGAGCGGCTGATTTTCGTCAAGGTCGGCGCCGTCATGACGTTCGCGGCGTTCGCGACGATCTACGTCATCAAGGCCGATAGCTGGCGCGCGCTGCCGGCCGGGTTGAGCGGTGTCGAGGGCATGCCGCTGCAGCTTGGCTTCGCGCTGCTCTTCGGCGCGATTGCGTTTGCGGGGGCAGGGGGCGGGCAGAATCTCTGCCAGAGCAACTGGATTCGCGACAAGGGGTTCGGCATGGGGGCGTACGTGCCGCGCCTCGTGAGCCCGGTGACCGGCGTCGAAGAAGCCGCGCCCACGACCGCGGGGTTCGTCTTCGAGCCCAACGCGCAGAACATGACGCGGTGGAAGCGCTGGTGGCGGTTCGCGAATACGGAGCAGTTGCTGACGTTCACGCTCGTCAGCATCGCGACGATCTGTCTGACGTCGATGCTCGCGCACTCCACGCTCTTCGGGATGACCGGGCTGCCCAATAGCGCCGCGTTCCTCAAGATTGAAGGGCAGCGCCTGCAGGAGATCGTGGGGCCGTGGTTTGGCGTCTTCTTCTGGTCCGTCGGCTCATTCTCGCTGTTCGCGTCCGCGATGGGCATCACCGACTACACGAGCCGCCTCGCAGCCGACGTCCTCAAGCTCACGTACCTGCGGTCATCGTCCATTTCGGAGAGCCGGCTCTATTTCCGGCTGGTCTGGGGCCTCGTGGGCATCGGCTGTCTGGTCCTGCTCGTGGGCATGGATCAGCCGCTCGTGCTGCTCGTCATCTCGGCGTCCGTGGGCGGGACGATGATGTGCATGTATTCGGCGCTGCTCATCAGGCTCAACCGGCGGCTGCTGCCGGGGCCTATCCGGATTCGCGGGTACCGCGTCGCGGCGCTCGTCTGGTCCACAGTGCTGTTCGGCACCCTCGCCGCCCTGACCATCTGGCAGCAGTCCCAGCGCCTGTAGGGGGACTACAGGCGGGGGAGGGAGAGGCCGCCGTCGATGTGGAGGATGCTGCCGGTGGCGTAGGGTACGTCACCGCGGACGAGCGCGGCGACGGTGCGGCCGACATCGTCGGGCTCACCCCACCGCCCTTCCGGGACGAGCCCGTCGGCGATCCGGCGGTCGTACACCTCGCGGACGGCTGACGTCATGTCGGTGGCGATGATGCCCGGCCGCACCTCATACACCGAAATGCCGTCGCCGGCGAGTCTGGCGGCGAACAGTGCCGCCGCCATCGACAGCCCCGCCTTGCTGACGCAGTACTCCCCGCGCGCGGTCGAGATCATCCGGGCCGACACCGAGGTGACGAACGTGATCGAGGCGCGGAAGGACGGATCCTCGCGCCTGCGCGACACCTGGTCGCGCGCGATCGCCTGCGTGTGGAAGTACGGGCCGCGAAGATTCGTCCGCAGGACCTCGTCGAAGCTCTCTTCAGTGGCCTCGAGCAGATCCGCGCGCACCCGCGGCGCCCGCCCGGCGTTATTGACCAGGGCGGTGATGACGCCGCATTGATCCCGCACCTCCTCCACGAGCCGGATGCGCTCGGACGTGCTGGAAAGGTCGGCCGCAAAGTAGCGGACCCCCACGCCGCGCTCGCGAAGCGGGGCGAGCGCCGTCTCCACCGCCGAGGCTGGTCGCATCCCCGAGACCGCAAGGTCCCACCCGTCCAGCGCGAGGGCTCTGGCGATGCCGTAGCCGATCCCGCGCGTGCCTCCCGTGATGAGCGCCGTCCCTCGTGCGGTCATGACGCCGGCCCGCCAAAGAACGTCAGGTACGGGCTCCCCTCCGCGAGCCGCTTCACGTAGAGGGCCGCCTCGCGCGCGTGGTAGTCCCCCCACTGACTCGACTCCCCTCGAGGCGTGGTCGCGCCGTCGGGCACGTGATCCCACCGATTGGGCCAGTGATAGACCGAGTGGAGCAGCAGACCCTGATGGCCCGGATCCCGGCTGACGTAGGCCCCATCCGGATCGAACAGCGTGGCCAGCACCCGGAGCCCGGCCTGCTGATACCGATCCGCCTGCGCGCGGTCCCCCCGATGCGCAAGCACCGCCGCGAGGCGCAGCAACCCCTGCGCGCCGATGGCGGCGGCGGAGCTGTCCACGGGCTCGTGGGGGTTGAACGGATCCGCGGGACGGCTCCCCCAGTCGCCGAGCGCCACCAGGCCGGGCGCTCCGGCATCCCAGTAGGGCACGCCGTCCGCCGCGGCGATGTCGAGGTAGTGCCCGCAGGTGGCGGTCGCGGCCTCCAGCATCATCGACTCGATGTCGGCGCGTCCGCCGACCAGCTCCAGCTCCGCGTCGGTGACCGTGCCCAGGAACTCGAGTTGCTCCGCAAACCCCACCATCGCCCACGCCAGCCCGCGCGTCCAGGTACTGAACGGGGAGTAGCCCTGCTGAGTGCTCGGACCGCGGTACGTGCCGTTGACGGGGTTGAACAGGCTCTCGTGCGCCGTCCGTCCGCGCACGTCGAAGCGGTCACGCCCTCGCCCGAAATAGACGTTGTACCGCGCGGTCGCCGAGGCATGCTGCACCAGGCGCTCGAGCAGGCTGACCCTCGCGTCCTGCTCCTCCATCAGGCGCTGCCCCAGGAGGTGCCCCAGCGCCAGCGCCCGGAGCGATCGGATCGTATCCACGAACAGCGAGTGCGCGCCGTTGAACGAATGGATGTACCCCCCGTCAGGCAGCGGCGTCCACCGCCGGGCCTGCACGGCGCCGCTCACCTTCAGCGCCAGCTCGTAGAAGCGCAACTCCCAGTCGCTGGAGGGGACACGCCCCTCCCGCGCCAGCCGCCACAGCGTGCCGTACGTGCTGACGTTGTTGAAGCCGTGGTCGTGCACACCCACGTGGGTGAGGTGCGGCGCCATCCGCTCGACGGTCCTCGACCGCCCCAGCTCCAGAAACTCCTCGTCGTTCGTGGCATCGAACTGCAAGAGCGCCGATCCGAACTGGAACCCCTCGGTCCACTCCGTCCAGCCCCGTGCGCGATACCGCCCCTCGACGGTAAACACCGGCGCGCCGTCGGATCGTTGCCACGCGGCCTCGATCGCGCGGATCTTTCCGGCCGACAGGGTGAACAGATGCTCGATCGCCGGGAGCAGATCGGCAGGCGTGCGATTCGTGTCGAGATGGATCATGATCGGCGGAGCTACACACAGGCGGCCGGCGACTCCCCGCCGGCGCAGCCATTATATGACTGCTCCGAGGCCCCCTCGTGAATGTCCACCTGATCGACGGCACCTACGAGTTGTTCCGCCACTATCACGCTCTGCCGGGCGCCAGGCTGCCGGACGGCACCGAGGTGGCCGCGGTGCGTGGAGTGATCGCGTCCGTACTCGGCATGATCAACAAGGGGGCGACGCATCTGGGCGTTGCGACGGACCACGTCATCGAATCCTTCCGCAACACGCTCTGGCCCGGCTACAAGACCGGCGAAGGCATCGAACCGGATCTGCTCGCGCAGTTTCAGCTCCTCGAGGACGGCCTCTCCTCGGCGGGCATCGTCGTCTGGCCGATGCTCGAGGTCGAGGCGGACGACGCCCTCGCGGCGGCGGCGCTGGCGGCGGCGGGCGACCCGGCCGTCGAACAGGTCATCATCTGCACCCCGGACAAGGACCTCGCCCAGTCGGTCGTCGGCACCCGTATCGTCCAGCTCAATCGCCGCACCGGCGTGGTGCTCGACGCCGCGGGCGTCTTCGGGAAGTTCGGGGTCGCGCCTGAGTCCATCCCCGACTACCTCGCCCTCGTGGGGGACACGGCCGACGGCTATCCGGGGCTTGCCGGCTGGGGTGCGAAGTCGGCGGCCGCCGTGCTCGCGCGGTTCGGACATCTCGAGAACATCCCGGAGGACGCTCGGGACTGGCACGTGAATGCCGCCTCCGCCGCGACGCTGGCTCGAACACTGCAGCGGGACCGCGATCTCGCGCTGCTCTTTCGCAGCCTGGCCACGCTGCGCACGGACATCCGGCTGTTCACGTCCGTCGAGGAACTGCGCTGGCGGGGCCCCACACCCGGATTCGAGGCGTTCGGCAAGCGGCTGGACGCCGCAGTCACCGACAAGACCGGGCGCGGGCGCTCGAAGCGCTGACGGCCGGCACTCAGTGAATCTCGGGCTCCGCGATCGGGGCCGTGCCCTCGAGGAAATCGAAGTCGCACCCGCGGTCGGCCTGCGTCACGTGGTCGGCGTACATCCGGCCGAACCCTCTGGGATACTGCACCTGCCGCGGCGTCCATTCGCTCCGGCGCCGTGCCATCTCTTCGTCCGACACACGAAGCGTCAACCGGCGCTCGGGCACATCGAGCTCGATGATGTCCCCGTCGCGCACGAACGCCAGCGGACCGCCGTTGAACGACTCCGGCGCGACGTGCAGCACGCAGGTGCCGTAGCTCGTGCCACTCATCCGTGCATCGGAGATGCGCACCATGTCGCGCACGCCCTGCGCGAGCAGCTTCTTCGGGATCGGCAGCATGCCCCACTCCGGCATGCCCGGCGCGCCGAGCGGCCCGGCATCCTGGAGCACCAGCACGGAGTCAGCCGTCACCGGCAGTGCGGGATCGTCGATCCGCGCCTCGAGGTCGTTGTAGTTGCGGAACACCACCGCCGGTCCCGCATGGCGCAGCAGGCGCGGTTCGGCCGCCGTGTGCTTGATGACGGCGCCGTTCGGCGCGAGGTTGCCGCGCAGCACCGCCACGCCCCCTTCCGGCCCCACGGGCTGCTGACGCGTCGCGATGACCTCGTCGTTGCACACCTCCGCCGCTTCGAGGTTGTGCCCGAGCGTCTCGCCATTCACCGTCAGACACCCGGTATGCAGGCAATCTCGCAGGCGGTTCAACAGCCCGAGCAGCCCGCCCGCATAGTAGAAATCCTCCATGAGGAACTTGCCGGACGGACGGATGTTCGCGAGAAACGGCGTCCGTCGCGACAGCGCGTCGAAGCGATCGAGATCCAGCACCGCCCCGGCGCGGCCGGCCATCGCGATCAGATGGATGATCGCGTTGGTCGATCCGCCCAGCGCCATCGCCGCCGTCACGGCATTCTCGAACGCCTCGGTCGTCAGGACCTCTCTGGGCGTCAGCTGCTCCCACACCATCTCGACGATCCGGCGTCCGCTGGCGACCGCGAGTCTGGAATGCGCGGAATCGGCAGCCGGAATAGACGACGCCCCCGGCAGGGTGAGGCCCAGGGCATCCACGGCCGCCGCCATCGTCGAGGCCGTCCCCATCGTCATGCACGTGCCGAAGGACCGCGCGATGCCGTCCTCCATCTCGCGCCACGAGCACTCATCGAGTGTGCCGGCCCTGCGCTCGGCCCAGTACTTCCACACGTCGCTGCCGGAGCCGAGAATCTGGCCGCGCCAGTTGCCGCGCAGCATCGGCCCGGCGGGCAGGAGGATCGCGGGCAGGTTGGCGCTCGTCGCGCCCATCACGAGCGCTGGCACGGTCTTGTCGCATCCGGCCATGAGGACGACGCCATCGGCCGGGTACGACCGCAGCGCCTCTTCGGCTTCCATCGCGAGCAGGTTGCGATAGAGCATCGTGCTCGGCTTCATCAGCGTCTCGCCAAGCGTCAGGACCGGGATCTCCATGGGAAATCCGCCGGCCTGCCAGATGCCGCGCTTGATCTCCTCGGCCCGGTTGCGAAAGTGCGCGTGGCAGGGATTCGCGTCGCTCCAGGTGTTGAGGAGCGCGATGATCGGCTTGCCGGTGATGTCTTCCGCGCTGAACCCGGCCTGCTTCGCCCTCGAGCGGTGGCCGAACGAGCGCAGGTCGTCCTTGCCGAACCAGCGAAAGCTGCGGAGATCCGCGGGACCGATGCGGGTGCGGCTCATGCGTCCGCCTCGCGCAGCGCCAGGGCAACAGGCGCCAGTGCCTCGGCCTGCGGCCGGCCGAGACCGGAGCCGAACGGAGGAATCGGGCCCGACGGGGCGATGGCGGCGAGCTCGGACGCCAGGTGGAGCACGCGGGCCGGCCCCCACGCGTCGCGCAGATCTTCGAGCGGCATGAACAGCGCGCGCAGGCG
>JANPJN010000162.1:0-2494 GCA_031425515.1 Acidobacteriota bacterium
CTTCGTATTTCAAGGAGAAGGCATGCGCCGTGTGATTCCAGGATTGCTGCTGCTCGGGATGCTCGCCACGGGCGCGGCGGCCTGCAACAACAACGATACAATTACGACCCCGACCTCTACGACGACCACCACAACGCCGACGATGGTGACCGAACCGCTCTTCACGGGCAGGCTCGGCCCGAATGGCGCCGCCACGTACCCGTTCACGGCGACGACAGGGGGCACCGTGACCGCGACGCTGACGGCGCTCACCTCCGGCGCCGCGGTCGGCCTGAGCATCGGCACCTGGACGGGCTCGGCCTGCCAGATTGTGATTGCGAACGACAACGCGGCCCAGGCCGCGGCCATTTCAGGCACGGTGACCGCGGCGGCGAGTCTGTGTGTGCGGGTTTACGACGCCGGCAGACTGACGGCGCCCGCCGACTTCTCCGTCACGATTGTGCATCCGTAGGAGCTATCAGGCTTCCAGCTACCAGCTACCAGCTTCCAGCCTTCAACCAGAAGGTTGAAGCATCGCCACCAAGCAGAGTTTCCGTGAGTGCAAGCCGGAAGCTGGAAGCCGGGAGCTGGAAGCTTTCCCCTATTCCTCTCCGACTGCTTCCTCGAGCCGGCGGCTGGGCCGGCGCAGGCCGACACCGCGGGTCGAGGAGCGGATGAAGTCCACCACATACTGGACCTCGTCGCAGGCGAGCGTGGGATCGCGCTCGATCTGGGCCAGCGCGCGGCTGGTGTTCGAGTGGAGCAGGTGCCGGTAGGCCCGGCGCAGCTTGCTGATGGAGTCGGAGGAAAACTTCCGGCGCACGAGGCCGATCGTGTTCAGCCCGTAAATCCTCGCGCGGTTGCCGACGGTCTTGGCAAACGGCAGCGCGTCCTTGGTGATCACCGAGAACCCGCCGATAAACGCGTATTTCCCCACCCGGCAGAACTGGTGCACGCCTGAGAAGGCGCTGATGGTCGCGTAGTCCTCGACCGTGACGTGGCCGCCGAGCGTCGCGGCGTTCCCGAAGATCGTGTGGTCGCCGACATGGCAGTCGTGGGCCACGTGCGCGTAAGCCATGAACACGTTGTGGTCGCCGATCTCCGTGACCCCGCCGCCTCCGGCGGTGCCCCGATGGATCGTGACGAACTCGCGGAACACGTTCCGGTCGCCGACCACGAGTCGCGTCGGCTCGCCGTGATACTTCAAGTCCTGCGGAATGAGACCGACCGACGCGAACGGGAAAATTTCGTTCCCGTCGCCCATCTCTGTCGGCCCCTCGACCACGGACGACGCACCCACCCGGCAGTCGCGGCCGAGGCGGACGTGATCGCCGACGACCGCGTGTGGCCCCACCACCGTCCCGACGCCGAGCACGGCGTTCTCGTGCACGATGGCGCTCGGATGGATGGTGACCCCCTGCCGGCCCCCGGCGACGGCGTCGGGCACGAGCGCCATCAGCAGGTCGGCCTCGGCGGCGACCGTGTCGCCGATATAGGCGAAGGCATGGGCGCGCGCCAGCCGCGACCGCCGCGCCCCCAGCGTCACCTCGAGGCGCAGGCGATCCCCTGGAACCACCCGCAAGCGGAACTTGGCGTTGTCCACGCCGCGCAGATAGGCCCGCCCCACAGCCGGTCCGCTCGTCGTCTGCTGCGTGAGCAGGATGGTCGCGACCTGGGCCAGCGTCTCGATCATGAGGACGCCGGGCATCAGCGGTTCTCCCGGGAAGTGCCCCTGGAAGAACTCCTCGTTGACCGTGACGTTCTTCACGGCGACGATGCGGCGGCCGGGATCGTGCTCCGTGACCGCGTCCACGAGCGGCGAGGGATAGCGATAGCAGAGCCGCTCGAGGACGTCCGGAATATTGATCACGTCCTACTTTTTCGTGGCGGGCGCCGCCGTGGTCTTACCGGCCGCGTCGAAGCGCCGGACGACTTCGCTCGACAGGTCGAGGCCGGCTTCAGCAGCGACGACGCCGGAGTCGCGGATGCTGAAGATCATCTGCAGTCCCTTTTCAGCGCGGACGGCTTCGAGGACCGGATTGAGCTTCTCCTGAAACTCGGCCTGGAGCTGGTTGGTCATGTCGGTCAGCTCGGTCTGGGCGTCCTGCTGCGCGAACTGGAGGTCGCGCTGCACCTTCTCGATGTCCTTTTCGAGCTGCCCGCGCGCCGCGTCGTTCATGACCGTGCCGCCGGCCGTCAGCTTGTCCTGCAGGGCCTTGAGCGAGGTGTTCTTGGCAAGCAGATCGGCGTTCTTCTTCTTCTTCAGGTCGTCGAGTTTCGCCGTGGCCGACTTGCCTTCCGCCGAGTTGCTCGCGACCGCCTGGATGTCGACGAACGCGAATTTCGCCCCTTCCGGAAACGGGCGGGGTGCCTGGGCCGCCGGGGCTGGCTGCGCAGCTGCGGGCGTGGCTGCCGGGGTGGCCGGCGGAGGCGTGGCCGGGGTCTGCGCGGCGGGAGGCGCGCCGGCCGCCGGCTTGGGGGCGGTGGTCTGCGCAGCGCCGGGAGCGGCGGCAAG
>JANPJN010000163.1:0-1672 GCA_031425515.1 Acidobacteriota bacterium
ATAAGCGGCCTTGACCGACGCCTTGTAGCCGCGGCCGAAGCCCCCGACGGACTTCGCCCATCCCGCGAACCTTCTGTTCTGGTAGTTGACCTGGGCGCCGAAGCTCCTGGCGTACCCCCGCTTCCTGTTGTGCATGAACGATGGAAGGTACGCGTGATCCAGAAAGCCCTCGTCGTTGGTCGGCCGCGTGCCCCGCAGATCCTCGAGCACGCACTCGATGCCGCCCGTGAAGTGCGGAATGAAATGCCGGCCCAGCTGGCCGCTCGAATTGGCCAGTCCAGTCGGGTAGCGGCGGGACGTTGACATCAGCAGCAGCGCGATGCTCTGCACGCACGCACACGCCACGACCACGACGCGGCCCCGGACCTCTCCCTCGCGCTGATGCACGCGGTGCAGATAGCGAACGCCCGTTGCGCGGTTCTCGTCCGACAAGGTCACCTCGCGGACGATACAGTCGGAGAACACGGTCACACGCCCGCTCATCTCGGCCGGTGCGATGTGAACATCCGCCGAGTTGTACTTCGCGACCACATCACAGCCCGCCATGCAGTTGCCGCAGAAGTGGCACGCGGGGCGCGTGCTGGTCGGAACCGTCAGCGTGGCCTTCCGGACGTGGATCAGGCTCGCACCGAGCGATCGCGCCGCGCGCTGCAGGATCACGTCGCTGCACTTGAGCGCGACGGGCGGCAGGAACACACCGTCCGGCAGATCCTCGAGACCGTCGAGGTGCCCGCATACACCCACCTCGCGCTCGATGGCCTCGTAGTACGGTGCGAGGTCGCTGTAGTCGATGGGCCAGTCCTCGCCGGCCCCTTCATACGTGCGGCCCTTGAAGTCGCGTTGGCTCAACCGGAGCGCGACGGCATTCCAGAGCATCGTCTTGCCGCCCACGCCGCGGCTGCGTTCCGAGTCGAATCCCGGCTTCCCGGGCCGCATGGTCGGAACCTGGCGGGTCGGGAAGTCGAACGGCATCGCATGCGTGTTGAAGTCCGTGCGCGTGTTCACGCGCGGCCCCCCCTCCACGATGGCCACCCGCACGCCGGTCCTGGCCAGGTGCGACGCCAGCGTGCCTCCAGCGGCGCCGGAGCCGACGATGACGACGTCAAAGGGGTCGGTTTGCACGACTGTCCTCAGGCCCTATTTCGCTGGCGACAGCTTCGCCGTGGGCACGCTGACGACGGTGAAGGGGAGCGTCTCCTTCTTGTCGCGGCGCGTGTTGAACTGGGTGTTGACGACCAGGAGCCGGTCGCCGGCCTTCACCGCGGTCGCCGGCCACGCCAGCTGCGGATCCTTGAAGCGGTGCACCACCGTCCCCTTCGTCATGTCCTCCGAGAGCTGGACGGTCGCGATCTCGACCGCGGTCTGCCGGACGACATAGAGCGTGCGGCCGTCGAGGACGAGGCCGTCGGCCCCGGTCAGGTCCGCCCCGCCGGTATCGATCGCGCTCACCTTTCGCGTTGCGATGTCCACCCGGAACAGCAGCCCCTTGCCCATCTGCACGACGAGAAGCGACTTGCCGTCCGGGGTCGCGGCGATGCCGTTGAGGTTGGCGCCCGTGTAGTACTCGAGCGCGGTGCCGGTGAAATCCAGCCACGGCTCGAGGTTGCCGATCGCGTCTCCCTTCGCCTCCACGCGCCAGAGCGTCGGGATCCGCGTGTCGGTGAAGTACCCG
>JANPJN010000164.1:0-5000 GCA_031425515.1 Acidobacteriota bacterium
TGCCGGAGCCGGTGATCGAGGAACACCGTCACGCCCGCCTCCGCGACAAGCACCTTGAACACGGTTTCCGCCACATGCGGTTCGAAATGCCATTCGATCGGGCGGCCGTACTTGCGTCCGACACGTTCGAAGAACTCCCGCGAATAGCCGCCAATGACGGTCTGCTTGCCGTAGTCGGTCCAGCCCAGCCCGCCCGACACCATGCCGCCCAGGTGCCGGCCCGGTTCGATCAGCGCGACCTTGAGCCCCTCGCGCGCGCCCGACACCGCCGTCATGACGCCGCCCGCCGTGCCGCCATAGACGACCAGGTCGAACGCCTTCGGCGTCGAGGCTGACGCCTTCGACGGATCCTGGCGTGCCGGGGCGGCGAACGGGAGCGTCTCGGGCACGACGCGGACGGAGGTCGTCACCTTGATCGGATACCGCCCGCCACTCGGGAACGACAACTCGACGAAGAACGCCGTCCATCCGGCGGCCGGCTTCTCGACGCGGGCCACCCAGGTATTGGGGCCCGAGGGAGACAGCGGCCGGCTCTGGTAGATGTTGCCCACCACGTCCTGCCGGAAGTTCCGGGCGGTGGGATTGGTGGCCTGCCACATGACGACCTGCGACGGCCGGTCTCCCGCCACGACCTTGATCGATCCGTCCTTCTCGAACGTCCATGAGATGCGGGGTCGCGGCGTGCCCTTGACGATGGCGGTGTAGAAGGCTTCCAGGCTCTCGAGTGCATCCGTCTTGTCGAGCGAATGCGAGGCGTTCGGCACGTACCGCAGGAGCTTCTCTCCCTTGAGGTCGTCGAAGTAGAACTGCGAGGAGTCGGGCAGGAAGAACTGATCCCCCGTCGCATTGATCATGTACTTGGGCATCGTGAGCCGATCCCGGTACTCGTACGGCTCCTCGATCTTCATCAACGCGCTGAACTGCGGCGTGCCCAGCCAGTTCATGATTCCGTGATCGACGTAGTCCTGCACGGCATCCGACCACGCGCCGTACACGCGGAAGTGGTGCACGAAGGACGGCTCCAGATTCAGCAGGTCGATCACGGCCGGCGCAATGGCGATGACTCTCGCGTCCACCGCCGCCGTCGCCCACGTCGTCCAGCCTCGCTTCGACGCGCCGGACACGACGAACCGCTTCGCCGCCTGCGCTCCGCCCTCAGGCGAGGTCGTGAAGGCGGTGACGGCATCCATGGCGCGCACGGCGCTCTTGGTCATCGGCAGTCGCGCCGGCCACTTCTCGTCGCCGGTGCGGAGGAACTTGTTCCAGGTGTAGGCGATGAAGTCGTCTTCGGTTCGTCCGCTGCGCGTCGGATCGTCCATGAAGACGACCGGCTGATTGGGCACGAGCCTGAGCTCGGCCGTCACCGTCCCGGTCTCGCGCGCCGTGTCCACGAGCCAGCCTGGAGGCCGGGCCGGAGGGTCGCGGTCGAGGCTGCCGCCGGTGATGAAGAGGAAGGCGATATCGCTCGTCACCTTCGCGGGCCGGACGACAGTGATCCAGTGGGTCCAGAGCGGCCGCTCGACTTCTCGCTCGGTGAGCCATCGCTGCGACGTCATCTCGAGCAGCGTGACCGTCGCGCCGTCGGCCTTCGTCTGCCGGACGACTTTCCAGGCGAAGTTCGGGTCGGGCGCGGCCACGTAGCGATCGAGCGCCGTCGCGGTCGAGCGGACGGCGCGAGCCGGCGTCTGCGACGATTGGGCCCAGCCGGCGGCGGGCGCCAGGACAAGCCAGGACAGGACAAGGATCTGCAGCACGGCACGCGGCATCAGGTGTCTCCCTCGGAAAGAGCGGCGATTATAGTCGGGAGCGCGGTGCGGGGGATATGATTCGCCGATGCCCCTGCTCCCTCGACTCGCCGGCGCCCTGATCGTCGCGGTCCTCATCGTTACCGCGTCCGCTCTGCCCTCGGCCCGACAGCCCCCACGCGCCGCGAACGTGCTCGTCGTAACGCTCGACGGCATGCGCTGGCAGGAGGTTTTTGGAGGGCTCGCGCCGGAGCTGCTGACGAAGGAGGCCGGAGGCGTGAACGACGCGGCCGCGGCGTCCGCGATCGAGCGGCAGTACGGCGCGCCGACGCCCGAGGCCCGCCGCGAGAAGCTCATGCCGTTTCTGTGGACGACGATCGCGAGGCAGGGGCAGATCTTCGGGGACGCCACGCGCGGCAGCGTGGCGCGTGTGACCAACGGGCTCAGGTTCTCCTATCCCGGGTACAACGAGCTGCTGACCGGCGCGCCCGACCCGCGCATCAGCAGCAACGACCGCGTCTACAACCCGAACGTGACCGTGCTCGAGTGGCTGTCCCGGCGGCCCGGCTTTGCGGGCAAGGTCGCCGCCTACGCCTCCTGGGAGCTGCTGCCGTGGATCCTGAACGAGCCGCGCAGCCGCGTGCCCTCCAACGCCGCCGGTCCGCCGGTTGTCCATCCTGCGTCCGAGCGCGAGCGCGTCGTCAACGAGTTCGCCGCCGATCTGCCGCCCTACTGGGCAGGGGAGCGGTTCGATGCCGCCACCGGCCTCGGGGCGATCGAGTATCTGCGCCGCCATCGTCCGCGCGTCCTGTACGTCATGCTCGGCGAGACCGACGAGTGGGCCCACGGCCGGCGGTACGATCTGTATCTCGATGCCGCGCGCCGCAACGACCGCTTCATCCGCCAGTTGTGGGAGGCCGCGCAGGCGCTGCCCGAGTACGCCGGCCGGACGGCCATTGTCGTGACGACCGACCACGGGCGGGGCGAGACCGCGGCGACCTGGACCAGCCACGGCGAGAAGGTGCCCGAGTCGGACCGCATCTGGATTGCCGCGGCGGGCCCGGGCGTCCGTCCCGCCGGGATCCGCGAGGGCGTGAATGCGACGCAGGCCCAGGTGGCCGCCACGATCGCATCGCTGCTCGGAGAGGACTACCGGTCGGCCCACCCGAGGGCCGCGCCACCGCTACCGCTGGATAAGTAGACGGCGCTGAGCCCTCCGGGGACAGGCGGCTTTTTGTCCAATACGAAGCGCAAGGGACTATGATGCCCGGGTGCCAACCCCTGCGGCGTGTGCCCCAGCGCGACGATCGGAGATCGGCCGCAGATCCATCATCGTCCACACCATGAGCCGGGCAGCACGACACCCATGACGATTCCTCCGGCCGAGGCGCTCATGCTGCAGTCCCTCGTGAGCCCGACAGAAGCGGGCATCGCCAGCCGGGTGTTGGCGCGCTCCGCCGGAGGCAATTTGACTCTGTTCGCGTTCGACCGCGGGCAGGGGCTCACGGAACATACCTCGCCCTTCGAGGCGTTCGCGCTGGTGCTCGAGGGCTCGCTCGTGCTCACCATCGGCGGGGCGGCGGTCCTGGCCACTCCCGGAACGGTCGTCCGGCTGCCCGCGTCGGTGCCGCACGCCGTCGAGGCGCCAGAGCCGTCGCGAATGCTGCTCGTCATGCTGCGGGAGCGCGGCGCCGGCTGACGCGTCGTCCCGTGCGCCCCTGTTCACAATTGAACAGCCGAGCCGCCGTGCATCCGGTAAGGTCGCCGGCGGTGTCGGCCGCGAGGCCCGTGAGGAGCTGCCATGAGTGTCGAGTCGCCGTTGCCGCGGACAGGTCTTCCGGGAGTGCTGTGCGCGGTCGTCTTCGCCGTGATGCTTGCCGCCGTTCTCTACGCGGCGTGGATCGGCATCAGCAACTTTTCGCGGATTCACGTCTGACGGCGCGCGCACCGCACTCAGCGGCGGCACGCCGCACCGGGAACGCTGGCGCGACCGGCCGGCGGGTCAACGGAACGGGAGGGCTATGACCAAACGCCAGACGCGGATCTTCTTCGTGGCGGGCACCAGCTTCTTCGCGATCGTCTTCCTCCTGCTCACCATCGACAGCCATCGTCAGTTCGGCCGGCTGACGCATGAAGAGGCCCTCACCTCCCAGGTCGTGGCCGGCAAGCATGTCTGGCATCGAAAGAACTGCATCAACTGCCACACGCTGCTCGGGGAAGGGGCGTACTACGCTCCTGACCTGACGAAGATCACGCAACAGCGCGGCGAGCCGTATCTGCGTCAATTCCTGAAGGACCCCTCCCGCTTCTACTCGGAGCAGCAGCACGGCCGGCTGATGCCGAATCCGAACCTGTCGGATGAGGACATCGGCGATGTCATCGCTTTTTTGACATGGGTGTCGAATATCGACAACCAGGGCTGGCCGCCGCGCCCCATCCTGGTGTCGTCGGCCACGCCGCAGGGCATCGCGTTCGGCACCCCCTCCCCGTCGGCCGCGTCCGACAATCCGATCGCACTCGGGGAGGCGCTCTTCGGGAGGTCCCCGCCGGCGTGCTTCAGTTGCCACTCGTCGCAGCCGGGTGTCCAGCTCGTCGGGCCGTCCATCGCGGGCCTCGGCGCGCGAGCCGCCGCCGTGCTGAAGGACCCGGCCTACAAGGGCACCGCCCGCACCCCGGCCGACTACATCCGTGAGTCGATTCTGCAACCCAGCGCCTACGTCGTGCCCGGCGACACGTTCTCCGCAGGCGGCCAGTCCATCATGCCCGCCATCTACGGTGACACGCTCAAGCCGGGCGATGTCGATCACCTCGTCGCGTACCTGGACACGCTCAAGTAGAGGACCCCGATGCGCTACCGCACGCAAGCCGTCGCCTACCCGTACTTCGTCGTCGCCATGCTGTTCTATGGACTGCAGATGGCATTCGGGCTGCTGTCGGCGGCGAAGTATCTCGGGCCCGATCCGCTCATGAACTGGCTGCCGTTCGACGTCACCAAGGCGATTCACACGAACCTGCTCATCGTGTGGGTGCTGACGGGCTTCATGGGAGCCGCATACTGGGTCGTTCCGGAAGAGTCCCGGACGGAGTTGCACAGCCCGAGGCTTGCCTACTGGGCGCTCGGTCTCTGGACGCTCGGAGGGCTGACCGCTGTCGTGGGGTACCTGTTCCGCTGGACGGCCGGCAACAAGCTGCTCGAGCAGCCCCTGCCCGTGAAGCTCACGATCGTCGTCGTCATGCTGATGTTCATGTACAACC
>JANPJN010000165.1:0-2532 GCA_031425515.1 Acidobacteriota bacterium
ACCCGTTGCACTTTTAGATGGCAGCGCGGTGGACACGGCTTCCCGTCCGCCGCCGATCGTCGGCCACTCACCGACCGCGGGTCTGGCCAATCAAGGAGCGTGAATGCAGCCGTCGATGTTCAACGTCAGCGTGCCTCTCGATGCCATGGGCAGGCAGGACGACGTGTTCCTGATGAACACGTTCACCGATGCGCAGCTGATCGTGTCGCGCGACGTCGCGGCGCTGTTGAACCGGCTGCCGGGCACGGAAGCGGCCGCGCTCGCCCCGGTCGAGCGTGATGCGCTCGTCACGCTCTCCGAGCACGGCTTCATCGTCAACGACCGCAACGCCGAGCGCCAGCACATCGAGCAGTGGTTCCGGGACGTGCGGGAGAACACCGACCAGCTCCGCGTGACGGTCCTGACGACGCTGCAGTGCAATTTCGCGTGCGACTACTGCTTCCAGGGGGACCACGGCGAGTACAACAAGTCGGCCGCGAAGATGTCGATCGAGACCGCGGCGCGGGTCGCGGAGTGGACGGAACAGCGACTCGATGCCATCCGCCCCGAGAGCTTCGTGCTCACCCTGTTCGGCGGTGAGCCGCTGCTGAACCTGCCCGTGGCGTACTACCTCGCCGAGCGGCTGTGGCAGGCCTCGCAGGCGCGCGGCGTGCGGATGCTCATCAACGTCATCACGAACGGGCTGTTGCTGACGCCGGAAGTGGTGGATCGGCTCGCGCCGTACGGGTTGAATGCCGTGAAGGTCACGCTCGACGGCGACCACGACACGCACAACCGGATGCGCCCGCTGCGGGGCGGCCAGGGCACGTTCGACAAGATCATCCAGAACGTGCGCGCCGTCGCCGGGAAGTGCCGCATCTCCATCGGCGGGAATTTCGACGAGACCACCGCCGACAGCTACCCGGCGCTGCTCGACTTCCTCAAGGAACAGGAGTTCGCGGACCAGATTGCACGCGTGGCGTTCAAGCCGGTCATCCGCGAGCCCAAACCGCCGCAGCCGAAGGGGATGATTCCCCTCACGGTCGTGGGGCCCGGGACGAAGCCGCTGAACGGGACCTGCATGACGTCGGCGGGCAGCGGGACGAGCGTCTGCGACAGCTGCAATTTTCTCGACGAGAAGATGACGTTCCTGCGCGACGAGACGAAGAAGCGCGGGTTTCCGACAGTGGACGGCGTGCACATGGGCCCCTGCGAGATTCACCGCCAGCACGCGCACACCATCGGCCCCGACGGCGCGCTCTACGCGTGCCCTGGCTTCACGGGCGACGCGAAGGAATCTACCGGCCATATCGACGGACGCCGCGACGAATGGCGCGACAGCGCGGCGTCCCGGTTCGAGCGGCTCGCGGCGTGGAAGGAGTGCGACGACTGCGCCTTCATTCCCGTCTGTGCGGGAGGCTGCTCGGTGGCGGCCCACACGGAGCTCGGAAGCATGGACCGACCCAACTGCCACAAGACCAGCTTCGAGGCCGGGGTCGTCTCGCTCGCGCGCGACGCGTCGGAGGCCGCCGTGGCCAGCGTCAACTGAGCGGAGTCGTTCGGGAAGGCTCGTTCGAGAAGTAGAGGAGAGCGGAATGAAGAAAGACAAGGCGGAAGCGGACAAGAAGAAGGGCACGTTGCGGCCCTGGCTCGTGGACGTCGCGGTCGAGCACCTGCGCTGAGCAGCACGAGCGACATTCACCCATCAACCCGTGAGTTTCAGAGGAGAAGACAGCATGAAGATCCAGATCGTCAAGAAGGCGGACAAGAAGGTTGCCCCGGCCGGATGCGCGTGGATGGTCGAGCAGATGCCCGAGCCGCGCAAGTAGCGCTCCCGTCGCGTCGATGTCCGCTCGCCGGTGTCTGGCGCCGATATACCGGTAAGCTGGTATCAATTGCGTCCATCCGGACGGTTGAACCGGCCCATCAAGGGCGGAGCATCGATGCAGTCAGGTTTTCCCCGCTGGCTGTGGCCACGGACGAGTCGGTGCTTCGGCACCAGGTCGCGCGCGGGGGTTGTGGGTCTCGGTTTTTTGCTTTTGATCGGCGGTTGCCACGCGCAGCCGCCGATCCCCGTCGAGTCACGGACGCTGCGTCTCGGCACTCATAACACTACCGAGGCCTCCCCGTTCTTCCGGGACATGCTCTCCGCCGAGCCGCTGGTGGTCCTCGACTGGCACGGCCGCGCCCAGCCGAGACTCGCCGACAAATGGGCGTGGGAAGACGACGGACGTGCGCTGTCGGTCACGCTGCGTCCGGGCGTGACCTTTCACGACGGCTCCCCGCTCACCGCCCAGGCGGTCGCCGCTGTCATCCGGAAGAGCATCGCGGTGAACCGGGTCGAGGGCTTCCGTTATCTCACCGCCATCGACACCCCGACCCCGGTGACGGTGGTGTTCCGCCTCAGCCGGCCGGATTCCTTCCTGGTGGAGGCGCTCGCCGGGACACCGATCGTCGACGCCTCGACTCCCGCACGGCGCACAGGTCCCTTCAAGCTGGTCGAGTCGGCGTCGGGCGTGCGCGCGGAGAAGAACGCGGCCTATCACCGCGGAG
>JANPJN010000166.1:0-1555 GCA_031425515.1 Acidobacteriota bacterium
ACGGCACCACGATTTCGCTGAGGGTGCTCCGGGTGAGCTGGTACGCGATGAGCGCGGCCGCGATCGGCACCCCCTGCCACGGCCATGCGAAGGAGCCCGAGGTGCCTCCGAGCCACTGGTGCGCCAGGCCCGCGGCCTCGACGGACGCGAGGAGGAGGGCGACCTCGATCAGGGTCTGGACAAGCGCGTAGGTGCGCGCGGCTGGCCGCAGCCGCGGCGTCAGCACGGCGGCTGCTCCGACGAGCGCGGCAAGATGCGGCCCGAAGAGGAGAAGCGACGTGAAGACGATCACGAAGGAAGGCGGCATGAGGCTGCGATCCGTCGTGGCGGCGTCTTCGACGCTGGCACTCGAGGCCAGGACGACGGCCACGAGCAGCACCGACAACACGAGCGTCCGCTCGATCGGCGCGCCGCCCGTGAAATGCACGAGCAGGACGGCGCCGAGGCAGAACGCGGCGACGACAAAGGCGCTCGAGCGCCGCGTCAGCGCCGCCATCAGATGGCTGCCGCGGGCTGAAACAGGTGGGAACCCACGACTCGGGCGAGGCAAGGGCCAAACCAAGCGTAACTATTGGTCAATCTACTGACAGACAAAGACTTAGGTGTTGCCGTCAGTTCAGCAGCGGGCGGCGCCGTGTTCTACGCCGGCACACTCTATGCGCAAACTGTCGGTTCCGCCCCTCCGTGAAAGGATGAGCCGGCGTTGGTTGTTCCGGATCGAGATCGCGAAAGCGGCAGCTGCAGCGGTCGAATCAGCACTGTGGAGGGGAAGCGGGCCGCACAGCGACAGATGCGGGCGTGCAGGGAGCGCGTGAAATTCCGGACGACTGCGAGATTCTCCCCGTTTCTCCCGGCTGGCCGCGACGTACGGCAGCAAAGACTTGCACTTGTGCGCTTGCCTGCCGGCACGCGTGTTGCCCCTGGCCACCAGAGCAAGACTGGAGGGTTTGATATGCGGACTTATGAAGTGGCGACCGACCCGACGTCTCCCGGAGTAGACCGAGCCGCGACGATGCACGCGCTGGTGTATGGCGGTCCAGGCCAGCGGACGTGGCAATCGAAGCCGAAGCCGGTCCTTCGGGATCCCGGCGACGCGGTGGTGCGGGTCACGACGACGACAATCTGCGGGACCGATTTGCACATCCTGAAAGGGGATGTGCCCTCGGTGACGCCCGGACGAACGCTCGGGCACGAAGGCGTCGGCGTGGTCGAGGCCGTAGGGCCGCTGGTGTCGAGATTCCACGAAGGCGATCGCGTGCTCATCTCGTGCGTCAGCGCGTGCGGCACGTGCGATCTGTGTCGGAAGGGCATGTACTCGCATTGCCGGACGGGCGGCTGGATCCTCGGCAACACGATCGACGGCACCCAGGCCGAGTACGTCCGTATCCCGCATGCGGACACGAGCCTGTATCGGCTGCCTGCTGACGCCGACGAAGAGGCGGTCGTGATGCTCAGCGACATTCTGCCGACCGCGTTCGAATGCGGCGTGATGAACGGACGAGTCCAGCCGGGCGATACCGTCGCGATCGTCGGAGCGGGCCCGATCGGGCTGGCT
>JANPJN010000167.1:0-9274 GCA_031425515.1 Acidobacteriota bacterium
ACGAGGATGATAACATCGCGACTCTGCGTCGGGTCCGCGCCGGACAGGGAGATTCCCGTGACGCTGGCACCCGCCGGGCCCGGCGCCCCTCTGACGGTCCTCGCCGAAGACGAAGTCATTTTTCGCGACAGCGTCCGCCAGTTCGCCGAGGCCAGAGTCCGCCCGCTCGTTCGCGAGATGGACGAGCACGCGAAAATGTCGCGCCCGCTCATCGACGCGCTGTTCGCGCTCGGCCTCATGGGCATCGAAGTGCCCGAGACGTATGGCGGCGCCGGCGGCACCTTCTTCCACAGCGTGCTCGCCGTCGAGGAGCTCTCGCGCGTGGACCCGTCCGTGGGCGTGCTCGTCGACGTCCAGAACACCCTCGTCGTCAATGCGCTCCTCCGCTGGGGCAGCGAGGCCGCGAAGGCGACGTGGCTCCCGCGACTCGCCTCCTCGACGATCGGCGCGTACGCGTTGTCGGAGGCGGGCTCGGGCAGCGACGCCTTCGCCCTCACCACACGCGCGCGCGAAGCGGGCGACGGGTTCGCGCTCACCGGGCGCAAGCTGTGGATCACCCACGCCAGCGAAGCCGACCTCTTCATCGTCTTTGCCACGGTCAACCCGGACGCCGGCTATCGCGGCATCACGGCGTTTCTCGTCGATCGGACCGATAAGGGATTCAGCATCGGGAAGAAGGAAGACAAGCTGGGGATCCGCGCGAGCAGCACCTGCGAGCTGCTGCTGGAGGACTGTCTCGTGCCACGGGATCGGGTGCTGGGAGAGGTCGGGAAAGGTTACAAGACGGCAATCGAGACGCTGAACGAAGGGCGCATCGGCATCGGCGCGCAGATGATCGGTCTCGCGAAAGGCGCCCTGCAGCACGCGGTCGCCTATACGAAGGAGCGCAGGCAGTTCGGCAAGGCGATCGCGGAGTTTCAGGCCGTCCAGCACCAGCTTGCGCGGGCGGCCGCCGAGGTCGAAGCGGCGACGCTGACGGTGTACAACGCCGCGCGCCTGCGCGACGCGGGCCGGCCGTTCCTGACCGAAGCGGCCATCTGCAAGCTCCTGTCGTCCGAGGTCGCGGAGCGGGTCGCATCGCTGGCGGTCAATCTGTTCGGCGGCTACGGATTCGTGAAGGACTATCCGGTGGAAAAACTCTACCGCGACGCGAAGATCGGCCAGATCTACGAGGGGACGTCGAACCTGCAGCTTCAGACCATCGCGAAGCAGATGCTGGGGTAGCTCTCAGCTGTCGGCTGTCAGCTGTCAGCCCCCGAGTATCTGCTCGGCGATTACCATGCGCTGGACCTCGGACGTGCCCTGATAGATCTCCGTGGCGCGGACGTCGCGGAACAGGCGTTCGACGACCGACCCGCGCCGGTACCCCTTCGAGGCGAGAATCTGCATGGCCTTGTCGGCCGCGCGGTGCGCGGCTTCCGACGCGAAGAGCTTCGCCATCGCGGCGTCGGCGGACCGGACGCCCTGCGACCCGCTGCTGTCGCGCGTGCGGTCCACGGTGCCGGCGGCCTTGAACACGAGCATCCGCGCCGCGTCGAGCTCCGTCGCGATGTCGGCCAGCATCCACTGAATCGCCTGGTAGTTGCCAATCGGCTGCCCGAAGGCCTCGCGCGATTTCGCATGCGCGAGCGCCTCGTCGAGTGCCGCCATGCCGACACCGAGCGCCTGTGCGCCAATCGCGACGCGGCCGCCGTCGAGCGCCCACAGCGCGATGCGGAAGCCGTCCCCCGGGCTGCCCACCATCGCATCCGCCTCAACGCGCACGCCGGCGAGCTCCAGGTCCATGCAGCCGAGGCCGCGCACGCCCAGCGAGTCCGTCGCACCCGTCCGCCGGATGCCGGGCGTATCAATTGGCAACAGAAAGGCGCTCACGCCCCGGCCGCGGATGCCGGGCTGTGTCGCGGCAAACACCAGGACCACATCGGCTGCCTCCGCGTTCGCGACCCAGACCTTGGCGCCGTCAATCACGTAGCCCTGCTCGGTCAGCCGCGCGACGGTCTTCTGGTTGGCGGCGTCCGATCCCGCCTGTTCCTCCGAGAGGGCGAACGCGCCAATCGCGTCGCCCGTCGCCAGCCGGCGCAGCCACGTCTCCTTCTGCTGGTCGCTGCCGAAACGTGCGATCGGCTCGGCGACGAGCGAGTTGTTGACGGCGGCAATCACCGCGATCACGGCGCTGGCCGACGCGACTGCCTCGAGCGCGACGGCGTAGCTCACATGGTCAAGGCCGGCACCGCCCCACGCCGCGGGAATCGTCACCCCCAGCAACCCGAGCGCCGCCGCCTCCGCGACGAGCGCGCGCGGGAACGTCCCCTGCTCATCGATCGCCGCCGCCTGGCCTGCGACGCGCTCGCGCGCGAACGCCTCGATCCGGCTCCGCCACGCGATCTGCGCCTCGGTGAGCTCGAGGATCATGCAGGCTCGGCCCCGGCCAGCCGCTCGAAAATCGGCCGAAGGATTTCGGCGCTCCTTGGCAGCTCTTCGGGCAACACGCGCGTCTCGCCGACGACCGTCATGAAGTTGGTATCGCCGTTCCAGCGAGGGACGATATGCATGTGGATGTGACCGAGCACCCCGGCGCCGGCCGGCTTGCCGAGGTTGATCCCCATGTTGAACCCGTGCGGCATGTACGCCTCGCGCAGCGCGATCTCCGCGCGGCGGGTCAGCGCGATGATCTCGCCCAGCTCCTCGGCAGTCGCCTCCGCGAGCGACGCGATGTGCCGGCGAGGGATCACCATCAGGTGCCCGTTGTTATAGGGATAGAGATTGAGGATGACGAAGCAGGTGGGGCCGTGAAAGACGATGAGAGAGGATTGGGCGTTTCGCTGCGCCTCGCAGAAGACACAGCCCTCGCTGCCAGGATTGCCGGTCACGTAAGCCAGTCTCCACGGGGACCAGAGGCGCTCCATAACGTTGCGAGGGACTGACGTGGCCAGATCGATCGGTGCCGGTCGTCAGGCCCCTGCGATCTCCGGATCGGCAAGGGCGGCCGGCGCACCGGCGGCAGCCTCAGCCTCGCGGTTGATGAGCTCTTTCAGTTCCTTCCCCGGCTTGAAGTAGGGCACCTTCTTCGGCGGCACGTCCACCTTGTCGCCGGTCTTGGGGTTGCGGCCCTTCCGCGGCTCGCGGCGGCGCAGGCGGAAGCTGCCGAACCCGCGCAGCTCGATTTTCTCCCCCCGATGCAGGGCGTCGATGATGCTCTTGAAGACGGTATCGACGATGACCTCGGAGTGCTTCTTCGTGAGGTCCGACACCCGGGACACCTCCTCGACGAGCTCCGCTTTGGTCATGCTGCCGCTGGTCATTGGGGCTCCCTCCCGTGCAGCGTTCAGGACATCAGCTCTCAGCCGTCAGCGGATCACGCCGACACGCCGAAAGCTGATGGCTGAAAGCTGATGGCTTCGGCTCAGTCCTGCTGGTGCTTGAAGTGATCCCCGAGGGTCACTTCGGGCCGGCCGGTCATCTCGGTGTAGGCCTCCCAGTCCGCGCGGAACTCGTCGTTCTTCAGCGCCCGGATGCTCAAGCCGACCTTCCGTTCGGCGGGAATGAGCTTGATGATCTTCATCTGGTAGCTCTCCCCCACCGTCAGCTCGAGCTTGCCGTCCTTGCCGGCCTGCTGCGAGTCGTCGAACTCCGAGATGTGGATCAGCCCCTCGATGCCCTCGACGAGCTCGACGAACGCGCCGAAGTTGGTCACGCGCACGACCTTGCCTTCGACCTGATCGCCCATCTGATGCTGCGAGAAGAACTCGTCCCACACATCGGTCTGAAGCTGCTTGAGCCCGAGCGACAGGCGCTGGTTCTCGGCGTCGATGTTGAGCACCATCGCCTTGACCTCGTCACCCTTCTTGAGGACTTCCGACGGGTGCTTCAGCCGCTTGCTCCAGGACATGTCGGAGATGTGGATGAGGCCGTCGATCCCCTCCTCCACCTCGACGAAGGCGCCGAACTCGGTCAGGTTGCGCACCTTGCCGACGATCGTCGTCCCGATCGGATACTTCTCCGAGAGCTCGTGCCACGGGTTGCTCTCGACCTGCTTGAGACCGAGCGAGATCCGCCGCGCCCCAGGATCCACGCCGAGCACCATCGCCTCGACCGAGTCCCCGACGTTCAGGATCTTGGACGGGTGCTTGACGCGCTTGCTCCACGACATCTCGCTCACGTGGATCAGCCCCTCGACACCGGGCTCGAGCTCGACGAACGCGCCGTAGTCGGTCAGGCTGACGACCTTCCCGCTCATCCGCGCTCCCACGGGATACCGCTCGATGACGTTGGACCAGGGGTCGTTCATCAACTGCTTGTGACCGAGCGACACGCGCTCGGTCGCCGGGTCGTACTTCAGCACGACGACATCGATCTCGTCGTTGACCTTGAACAGCTCCGACGGGTGCGAGACGCGCCCCCACGACATGTCGGTGATGTGCAGGAGGCCGTCGATCCCGCCGAGATCGATGAACGCGCCGTAGTCGGTGATGTTCTTGACGACGCCGCGCAGGACCTTGCCTTCGGCGAGCGTGTCGAGCGTGTGCTTCTTCTTCTCGGCGTTCTCCTCTTCGAGGAGCACCTTGCGGGAGAGCACGATGTTGCCGCGCTTCTTGTTGACCTTGATCACGCGCATCCGCAGCTCCTGGCCGCGCAGCGCATCCAGGTTCCGGACGGGGCGGACGTCGATCTGCGAGCCGGGCAGGAACGCGCGCACGCCGATGTCGACCGCGAGCCCTCCCTTGATCCGTTCGATGACGCGCCCGATGACGACCTTCTTGTCGGCGTAGGCCTTCTCGACCTCGTCCCAGATCTTCATCTTCTCGGCTTTTTCGCGCGAGAGGACAACGTAGCCTTCACGGTCTTCGGTGCGCTCGAGCAGGACGTCGACGATGTCGCCCGGCTGCACGGAGATCTGGCCGGTCTCGTCGATGAACTCGTCCACGGGGATGATCCCCTCGGACTTGTAGCCCACGTCGACGACCACTTCCGAGGCCGTGACTTTCAGCACCGTGCCCTTGACGACCTCGCCTTCCGCGATGTTGCGGAAGCTGGTATCGTAAAGGTCGAGGAGGCGTGCATATTCCTGCGGATCGACATCATCCATCTGGGAGAATCCCGATGTCTTCAGATCAGCGGTCCCGGTGCCACCTCCTTTGGGATTGTTGAGCGTCGAATTTTCAATTGCCATGCTAAACAGAGTCCTCCTCGGGTCGAACTGGCCGGGATCTCAGCTCCGGCGGGCTGTAGGATAGCTTCGCGTTGATTGCGATAAGCAGAAGAGGATACATCACTTAGAGCCGTGCAGTCAAACTCCGCCGCGGGGGCGTCCGCGCTCCTCCGGCCTCACCTGGAATCATCAGACGGGGGTCAGTCACCATGGCCAGAAAAGCGGCATCACGCAAGAAGGCCGGCGCAGCCCGGAAGAGTTCAGTGACACGAGGGAAGACGCGCGGCGCCGCCAGGGCCGCCCGGAAAACCGCGGCGGCGCGCGGGGGCCGGAAGCGACAGGTCGCCCGGAAGAAGACCGCGACCCGGAAGAAGACCGCATCCAGGAAGAAGACCGCAACCAGGAAGCGGACCGTCCCCAAAACGCGCGCCGCGGGCCCGCGAAAGGCGGCCGGCCGCAAGAAGACGGCGTCCGCGCCGGCTCGTCGCTCGAAGAAGGCCGCAGCCGCCGGGCGTTCGAAAACGGCTGCCGCCCCGGCCAGGCGGCGCACCGCCCCCGCGAAGAAAGCCCCCCGCAAGGGAGGCACCGGCCGGGAGCGCGACCTCGACCAGACCCCGGAGGCCGGACGCAGCGTCGAAGGCCGGACCAACCCCTTCCCGACCAAACGCTCCACCGGCACCCCGGCCGGCGCGGGCAGCTCCCGGCACGCCCCCGATCTCGACCGCGCACGCCGGCAACTCCGCGAGGTCGAGGAATCCGTGCCCGGCCCGCCCTCGAGCCTCGACCTCGACCGCGTGGCATCCGCCGCGCGGACGGGTCGTCAGGAACTGCGCGAAGCGCGCCGCAACCATCCCGAGGTGAGCCCGGACATCACGGCGGGAGACGTGGACGCGGACTGGACCGGCGCCTACAACGCCGGCGACGAGGCGCCGGGCGGCGACAACCCCACCCCGGATCAGGATCGCGTGGACGATATCGGCAAGGCGCTCGGCGTGGAGTACGCCGACAACGAGGAGCTCAAGGGGGCGGACAAGATCGCGGCACGCGACAAGAAGCGCTGGGAGCTCGACCCGGCCTCGGCCGACGACTATCGCGATCGCGACTGAGTCAGCCTCCGGCGTGTCGGACCGCCGCCATCACGTGCGTGACGGCCTCGTCTATCGACAGCCCGGTCGTGTCGATAACGACGGCGTCGGGGGCCTGCGTCAGGGGTGACACCGCCCTCGTGCGATCGCTGCGATCGCGCTCCTCGAGCGCGGTCGCCACGTCGCGGATGGCGGCGCCCCCTCCCCCGGCCGTGTGCGCCGGGTCGCTCGCGCGCCGCCGGGCGCGCTCTTCCGGAGAGGCATCCAGGAAGATCTTCACGTCGGCGCCCGGGAACACAACCGTGCCGATGTCGCGCCCCTCCATCACCACGCCGCCGCGCTCGCCCATCGCCCGCTGCCTGGCAATCAGCGCCTCGCGCACGCGCGGCAGGCGCGCGACGGCCGCGGCCGCGCGATCGATCTCCGGCGTGCGGATCGCGGCCGCGACATCCTGACCATTCACGCGCACGCGACCCTCGTCCACGTCCATGGCAATCGACCGCGCCATGGCAGCCACCCCTTCCTCGCTGGCGAGATCGACATTGTCGCGCAGCGCTTTCCAGGCGAGCGCGCGGTACATCGCGCCAGTGTCCACGTGCCGGTAGTGGAGTCGCGCAGCCACGACGCGCGCGATGGTGCCCTTGCCGGCGCCGGAGGGCCCGTCGATCGCGATGACCAGACGTCTGGATGAAGTCGAATCGCTCACGCTGAGTATTATCGCCGCAAAGACGGGCGCCGCTACCCCTGCCGCGGGCGACGGACGGGCTTCCTGGACGGCGCGGCCGGCGCCGGGGCCTCCGCTCCGACGGTCTTCTTGAGCGCAGTCACTTCACGCTCGGACAACTCGCGGAACTCGCCGGGTCGGATGTGCTCGTCGGTGATGGACCCGATGCGGACGCGGCGCAGTCGGACGACGGGATGCCCGATCGCATCACACATGTTCCGCACCTGCCGGTTGCGCCCCTCACGAATGACGATAGACAGCACGGCCTGCTCGCCGTCGTCCCCCTCCACGACCTTCTTCAGGGCAATCTCGGCCGGCGCGGTCTTCCGCCCGCCGACGACCACCCCGCGCGCGATCCGGTCGAGCCCGTGCCGATCCGGGACTCCGCGCACGCGCGCTTCGTACTCCCTGGGCACGCCGTGGCTCGGGTGCGTGAGTCGCGCCGCCAGGTCCCCGTCGCTCGTCAGCAGGATCAGCCCCTCGGAGTCGTAGTCCAGGCGTCCCACGGGATAGACGTAGTCGCGCACGCCACCCCTCGTGAGCAGGTCGATGACCGTCGGCCGGCGCTGGGGATCGGATCGGCTGGTGATGTAGCCGCGAGGCTTGTACATCAGGATGTACAGCCGCCGCGCCGCGAACTTGACGCGCCGGCCGTCCACACGGATGTCGTCCGTGTCGGGATCGGCCTTGGAACCCAGCTCCCTGACGGTCGCGCCGTTGACCGAGACGCGGCCGTCGGTGATGTAGCTCTCCGCCGCCCGGCGCGAGGCAATCCCCGCCGACGACAGGATCTTCTGAAGGCGTGCCTGCATCAGCTCAGTGCACCGTCTCGTCCGGCGCCTCGACGCTGGGCGCGGCGTCCGGCGTGTCGGGCGTGCCCTCGAACGGGAGCGCCGCCGGGGTCTCCGCGGGCTCCGCCAGCGCCATCGGGAGCTCGAAGCCGAGCGCGTCGGACATCTCCTCGACCTTCGGAAGATCCCCGATGTCGTTGAGCCCGAAGCGGTCGAGGAACTCGCGCGTGGTCGCGTACATGAACGGGCGCCCGACCACCTGTTTCCGGCCGACGGTCTTGATCAGATGCCGCTCGACGAGGGTCGAGAGCACGCCGCCGCTGCTCGTCACGCCGCGGATCTCGGCGATCTCGGGGGCGGTGATCGGCTGCTTGTAGGCAATCACGGCAAGCGTCTCGAGCGCCTGCACGGACAGCTTCTGCGACGTCCGCTCATGAAACAGCTTGCGGACCCACTCGTGGAGCTCCGGCCGCGTCACGACCTGGTAGCCGCCGGCCACCTCGACGATCTGCAGCCCTCCGGGCCGCTCGTAGTCGGCTTTGAGCGAGGACAGGGCGGCGTCCACGTCCTCCTTCGGCTCGCCGTCCAGCAGCTTGTACAGCGTCCTGGGGGTCAGCGGTTCGGGCGAGGCGAAGATCAGCGCCTCGACAATGGGCTTGAGTGATTCAGACACGGTTCGTCCTCATTCCTCCGGATCGGCAGGGCCGGGGGCCACGTCCACGGGTGCCGCTCCGGCGGCGTCCGGCCCGGTCGCCTCGTCCCGCGCCCTGGCGTCCGCGGCGTCCCGCGCGGCGGCGTCACGCACCGCGACGTCGTGCGCCGCGACTTCGTCGGCATGGCGCTGCTCCGGGTCGAGCAGCGGCTTGGGGGCGTCGGCGGGCCGCGCGCGCCGGTAGACCCGGATGGGCCCCATCGCCCCCGACTGGAACACGCGAATCAGCTTCAGCCGGATCATCTCCAGCATCGCGAGAAACGTGACGACGATGCCCGAGCGGGTCTGGACGTCGGCGAACAGATCGTCGAAGCCGCAGGCCTCGGTCTCCGAGAGGCGCGCCATGAGCTGCTCGATGCGGTCCTCGATTGGAATCTGCTCGGCCGGCAGGTAGACCTTCGGGCGCTGCTTCGAACGTTCGACCACCGAGCGGAACGCGGAAATCAGGCTGAAGAGATCGACTTCGATCTCCGGCTCCGGCGCCTCGCCGGCGATCTCCGCGATCGGGCCGTCGGGTCGCGTCCACTGCGCGCTCCGGAGCGTTTCCCGCTCGTGCAGCAGCTCCGCCGCCGCCTTGAACTTCTGGTGCTCGAGCAGCCGGCGGACCAGCGCCTCGCGAGGGTCCTCGTCGGGATCCTCCTGGGCCGGGTCGACGCGCGGCAGGAGCATCCGCGACTTGATGTGGATGAGTGTCGCCGCCATCACGAGGAATTCCCCGGCGACGTCGAGATTGAGATCCTGCATCAGCTCGATGTAGTCGAGATACTGCGCCGTGACCTTGAGGATCGGAATGTCGTAGATGTCGACCTCGTG
>JANPJN010000168.1:0-3460 GCA_031425515.1 Acidobacteriota bacterium
TCCTGCAACCGCTCAGCGACGCGATCGATCGTCAGCGCCGGGAGGCACAACGGGAGAGGTTCCGAACCGGGGCGCAAGGCAAAACGGTGTATTACGTGGCGGTCACCGACAAGGACCCGCCGGGACTGTCCGCGCCGGCACGGGGGCCTGCATCCGACGGCGGCCCACCCATGCCAGTCCGGTTCTTCCGGCTCGTGAAGAATCTGACGGCAGACGGCTACTACACGTCCCGCAGCGGGCTTCTCGACGAGCTGCGCTATGCAGGCAATACGGCGCTGGGTGCGTTTCCGGCCTGCACCGTGCCGGAGCACTGAGGTCACTATGAACCGACGTCAATGGCTGTCCGGGCTCGCGGCGCTGCCGCTGTCGGTTGCGGCCCCGCGCGCCACTCGGCAGCCGCCCCGGGCGCCCGCTCCCCAGTCGCTCGAGCTGAAGGACTTTCAGCCGAAGAGCATGCTCAGGGTGCCGGCGACCGTCGTGCCCCGCGCCCGGATGCCCTTCATCGATTTCCATACGCACCTCGGATTTCGCGCCGCCGGAACGGGCGGGGTGCCGCAGGGAGAAGAGATGCGCTTCCTGGCGCCCCCCTCGGAGCTCCTGCCTGTGATGGACCAGGTGAACCTCCGCACGATGATCAATCTGACCGGAGGGGTTGGCGCCGGTCTGCAGCAGAGCATCGCCCGGTATCAGACCGCGCACCCGGGACGATTCCTGACCTTCTGCGAGCCCCGGTTCGCGCAGGCAGCCGACGCGACCTACCCACGGGACCAGGCCGACGCCATCGAACAGGCGCACCGGGCGGGCGCGCGCGGACTGAAGGTGCTCAAGACGCTGGGCCTGTACCTGCGTGAACAGGTGACGTCGGGTCCGCTCGTCAAGGTGGACGACCGGCGCTTCGATCCGATGTGGGAGGCGTGCGCGGCCAGGAGGATGCCGGTCGCGATCCACGTCAGCGATCCGGACGCCTTCTTCCTGCCGACCGATCGGTTCAACGAACGCTTCGAGGAGTTGAACAACCATCCCGACTGGTCGTTCCATGGGCGCGATTTTCCGCAGAGCCGCGAGCTGCTCGAGGCCCGTAACCGTGTCTTCGCCCGGCACCCGAAGACGCAGTTCGTCGCGCTCCATGTCGGGCACAACGCGGAGGATCTGGCCTACGTGTCCGAGTGCCTCGATCGCCACCCCAACATGCACGTGGAGATGGGGGCACGCGTCGGAGAGCTCGGACGGCAGCCGCGTGCGGCCCGCCGCTTCTTCGACAGGTATCAGGACCGGATCCTGTTCGGCACCGACGCGGTGCCGCACGGCACACAGACGCCGCAGCAGATCTTCGGCGCACCGCTCTACGAGATCTACTTCCGCTTCCTCGAGACCGAGGACGAGTATTTCGACTACGCGCCAGCGCCGACGCCCCCGCAGGGCCGCTGGCGGATTTACGGGATCGGCCTGCCCGATCCCATTCTGCGCAAGGTGTACTACGACAACGCCGCGCGACTGCTCGGCCTGAGCTGACGCTCGGCGTCCGAGGCGCACGCGGCGCACTGCCGGCGGTGTGGCCACGGTCGCAGGCGCCGCACGGCGGAGTCATGAGGAGGATCGATTGATGAGGTATCACGCCGCACTCGCCCTGCTGGCGCTCGGCGCGCTCACTGCCGTGCCCACGGCTGCTCGCCGCCCGGACGCGGCGCAGGCATCCGCCGATGGCAAGACGCTGCTCTACGCCGACTTCGAGAAGCTCGAGAACAACCGACCCGTCAGCGCCCGCGGCGGGCTGATCCAGATGTTCGCCTACGAAGAGAGCGGCATCCACAAGAGCACGTTCAAGGGGATGACGGGGGTCGATCCCGCCGCGCCGGAGCTGATCCGGATCAAGAAGGACGATCCGAACCACGCGATGAAGTTCGATTTCTCGCTCCGCGCGCCCAATCAGTATGCCGGCGTCACGGTGGAGATTCATGGCCTGCCCGACGTCGATGGGAAGTTCGTGCCGGAGGACGTGAGCGGGTTCAAGAACCTGTCGATGCAGGTCTACGCGAAGGGGATGGAGATTCTTCGCCTGGAAGCGATCAGCAAAGGCTCCGGCAAGGACATGGGCACGGTCTATCCCCAGAAGACCTTCAAGGTGCGAGAGGGACTCAATACCTATCAGGTGCCGCTCAGCGGCTTCACTCAGCCGGCCTGGGCGAACGTGCGCGTCGATCCGAAGGACGTGCTCAAGGTCCTCACCTCGATCAACCTCACGGCGTTCTGCGACCAGTGCGACTTCCCCAAAGAAGGCATGATCATCGTCGACAACATGATCTTCGAGAAGTAGGGCACATGATGACGGGGCTTGTTGCTTGTGTGCTCGTTGCCGCGCAGGCCGGCGTGGTAGTGGCGGGACGGCCGGATGCGCCACCGGCGCGGGAGGCGCTCGCGTCCTATCGCAACATCAATCTGTGGGACGCCCGACAGGTTCCGCTGGCGACAGGCACGGGGCCGCTCGACCGTCCATTCCTGACGATGTTCGCCCCACGAGGCGGTACGCGCAACGGCGCCTCGGTGATCATCGCGCCGGGCGGGTCGAACATCATGCTGATGTACGGCGCCGAAGGGATCGATATCGCCGAACGCTACAACGACTGGGGAGTCACGGCGTTCGTGCTCACGTATCGCATGGCGCCCACTTATGGAGACGATGCCCGGGTGATGGACGGCACACGCGCCGTCCAGGTGGTCCGGTCACATGCGCGGGAGTGGGGGCTGGACCCCGACCGCATCGGGTACATCGGCTTCTCTGCCGGGTCGAACATGGGCCGTTCGGTCGCGGCCGGTTCGGGACCTGGCGACGCGGGCGCCGCTGACCCTGTCGCGCGCGTGAGCTCCAGGCCTGACTATCTCGCGCTGGTATACGGGGCGGGCAGGGCCGCACCCGGAGAATCACTCGCCGGCTTTCCCCCCACCTTCCTCGTCTCCGCAGCCGCGGATCGCGGCCCCTCGCTTGGCAACGCGCAGCTCTTCGCGGATCTGACGAGGGCCGGCGCCGTGGCCGAGATCCACGTCTATCAGAAGGGGCGTCACGGCTTCGGGTCCGGCTTCGCAAGCCCGGAGTTCGGCGGCTGGATGGACGCGCTCGAGCACTTCCTCAGGCTCGGCGCATTCCTTCCCTCGAAACCCATCGTCCCCGGATCCGGCTCACGCCAGTGAATCGTCTGGCGCTCTGCGCACTGGCCACCCTGACGATCGCCGCCGTTCATCCCCGCGCGCAGTCCTCCGCCACACCGCCCGTCGTTATCAACGACGGCTACGGAGACTATCTGTTCGTGCCCGCAGGCGCCTTCATGATGGGGGACACCCACGGCGACGGCGAGTCGCGCGAGCGCCCCGCCCACCGGGTCGAGCTCGACGCGTACTACATCGGGAAGTTCGAGATCACCAACGCCGCGTGGCGGGCGTTTCGAGACGACCCCGGCTACGACGA
>JANPJN010000169.1:0-3872 GCA_031425515.1 Acidobacteriota bacterium
GACGCCCAGGCGGAAGAACAGCACGCTCAGCATCACCGCGGATGCCACGATGAAGAAGCTGAAATACGTGAAGTACTCGCCGAAATCGGTCGTCCCTCCCGACGCCTCCTCGGCGAGCCGCCTCGCCGGCATCACCGACAATCCCGCAGCGGCCGCTGGCAGATCTTTCCGCAGCGCGGTCCGCAGACTCGCCGCGGTTATCTCCGAATCGGCACCAGCGGGCACGCGGAACCGGATCGACGTGGCGCTGCCGTAGCGCGAGCGCCACAACGCCTGCCCGGCGGCGAACGGAATGAACGCCTTCGGCGTCGTGCGGTGCTGCCTCCAGTAATCCTCGTCGCGAGGGCGGATCCGCGAGAGATCGACGGGGAACGGTGGGTTCCAGTCGGCGAGGCTGACCGCTTCGGTCACGCCGGGATAGCGGGGCGCCAGCCGCCGGTCCGCGGCAAAGCCGGTGATCGGCACGATGCCCGCCACGCGAAACCTCTTCGTCGCAGTCGTCAGCCCGGCGGCGGGGTCCCACAACAGGTATTCCAGATCGATCGCGTCGCCGGCCGCCGCGCCCAGGTCGGCCGCCGCCCACTCGTTGAGCAGCATCGAGTCGGCCGTCCATCCACCCTGCGGGGCACGCGACGGTGCCACCGTCTCGAGATCGGTGGCGGTGACGAGCGAGTATGGGATGCCGCGATCGCCCCGGCGGATTGTCGTCGCGAGGTACGTAAAGACAGGCACCGGCTCCAGCCCCAGCGCCGCGCCCGCCGTCTTCGCCGACGCCTCGAGCGCCTCGCCGACGATGCCGTTGCCGCTTTCGATCACGAGGGCGGGGGGATGGACGGCTACAGTGACGGCGGCTCCGAGGTCGTCCAGCGTGACGCTGGATGCGAGCGCCGCATCGACCGCTGCGTCCAGAGCCTGCGGGCCCGCCTCCGTTCCGAGCAGCACGGTGTTGACCGTCGCGCCGATGTCGAGGTCGCGCTGCACGAGAGCGAGCGGGGCGAAGACGGCGCGCACTTCCGTCTGCTGCGGCGTCAGCGCAAACTCCCCCAGCCCTTCACGTCCGAGCGTCTGCGCGACGTCCAGGCGGACCGTCCGTCCCACATCGTCTTTACGCCCGAAGAGCGACTCCATCGGGATGGCGGACGGCTTCTGCATGCGGACCAGCAGCACGTCTCCCGGCCTGGCGTCGAGCTCCGCCGCAAGGGCGGGTGAGAGGGCCGGGCCTGAGGGCGCGGGGAGTCCGTGGAACTGCCAGAAGCGGGCGTCCACGCCGTAGATCTGCACACCGGCTGCCCGACGGCCGGACCGTTCGAGCGTGACCGCGCCTCCGGCGACCACGAGCGGAGCGCTGCCGGCGCGGGTGGCCGCCGCGAGATCGGCGGCGAGCGCCTCGCGAAAGAATCCGGCGGACGACACGACATGGCCGGTGCGTCCCAGCCGTCCGAGGGCGATGTCGCGGAGGCTGCCCCGAACGGAGTCGCCGACCAGGAGCGCGCCCGACAGGACCGCCACCGCCACCGCGACGCCGAGTGTCACGGCGAGGCTCGTCCGCCAGTAGTGGACGACGGTCCGGAGGACGAGTCGAGTGCCGGTCATGCGGGGGGCAGGCCCGGGTGGCCGCGGCTCTCGATCAACCGGCCGTCGTCCATCTCGTAGCGAACGGGGAAGGGTTCGGCGAGCGCCGCGCTGTGGGTGACGACGACGAGAATGGTGCGGCGGCGGGTGTGGAGCGACAGCAGCAGTTCGGCCACGGAGTCGGCCGAGGTCCGGTCGAGATTGCCTGTCGGCTCGTCGCAGAGCAACAGCACTGGGTCGAGGATGAGTGCGCGCGCGAGCGCCGCGCGCTGCTTCTCGCCGCCGGACAGCTCCGACGGGCGGTGATCGAGCCGCCCGGTCAGGCCGACCTGTTCGAGCAGCATGCGGGCGCGCTGCTCGTCCTCTGCGGCTGCCGCTTTCCCGCGTGGAGTGGCGAGCGTGGGCGCGAGCACGTTCTCGAGGACGGTGCACTGCGGAAGCAGTGAGTGATCCTGGAAGACGAAGCCGACGTGGCGATTGCGGAACGCGGCCTGCGCGCGGTCGTCCAGCGTGAATGGATCGATGCCGTCGAGCGTGACGGAGCCCGAGGTTGGGGGATCGAGTGCCCCGAGGATGTAGAGCAGCGTGCTCTTGCCGCTGCCGGACGGGCCCATGATCGCGGCCGCGTGGCCGCGTTCGAGCGTCAGCGAGGCGCCGCGAAGGATCGCGAGATCGCCGCGCGGCGTGGCGTATGACCTGACGATGTCGGTGGCGATCAGCATGGGGTTTGGGACACGGGCGTGCGAATGAGCGAGCGGTAGATCGACTCGACCGTGTCGGCCATCACGCCGACGTCGTAGTGCTGGCGAACGCCGTCCGCTCCGGCCTGGCCGAGCGCAGCGGCGCGGTCGGGGTCCCGGCGGAGGGTGAGCAACCCCTCCGCCAGCGCGTCGGGATCGTCCGGTTCCACGAGCAGGCCGCCGCCTGTCGCGGCGAGGATTTCGGGAAACGCCCCGCGGCGCGGCTGGACCACCGGCACGCCCACCGCCATCGCCTCGAGGAGGAAGATGCCCTTGGGCTCGGCGTACGGCGCCGGCACCGACAGTACGTCGAGGCTCTGGAGAAACGCGATTTTGCCCGCGCGATCGAGCTCGCCTCTGTACTCGAACTCGGCGGCCAGCCCCCAGTCGCTCATCTGACGGAGGATCCTGTCGAGATAGTCCTGATGCTCCGCCGCGAGATAGCCGGCGGCGACGAGTTTGACGTCGCCGCGTCCGTCCGGTCGTGAGCGAAGGCGCCGGTAGGCCTCGCAGAGAACGTCGAGACCCTTCTCCGGGGCGATGCGGGCGAAGTAGCCAATCGTGAAGGGCCCGTCGCGCCGTGGCGGACGCCGTTCGTAGCCGCTTGTATTGATGCCGAGCGGCGCGAGCCGCATCTTCGCTGCCGGTACCCCGAGGTAACCCGACATGTAGTCGAGGTAGTAGCGGCTCACGGGCAGGAAGGCATCGACGTGGCGGCTGGCCTCGCGGATGAGTGCGAGCGCCTCCGAGCGGCTTGGCTCGCCGAGGCCATCGAGAAACAGATCCTCCCCCTGGAGCGTGCAGCAGACGGGAGCCTTCAGCGCGCGCTTGAGCGGCGCCGCGAGGCCGAGCAGGAGCGAGTACGGCAGGTTGATGACGTCGAACGGCGGCTCGGTCGCGAGCCAGTCCAGCAGTTTGTCGATCTCCTTGCGCTGGAAACCCTGTTCGCCTCGCAGCATCGACACGGTAAGTTGTCCGAGATTGCCGGGATCGACCTTGATTTGCCGGCGTGTGGCGAGGCGCAGCGCCCAGCTCGAATCCCACAGCCGATCGACAAGCCGGGGCGTGTGGCGAAACACGGGCACATGCTGCTGGAGGAAGACGCTGATGCCACCGAGAAAGACGTGGCCGCCGCTGACGTTTGTCTCGTCGGTGCGCGTGGGGGTGTAGACCGGCGTCAGGGTGACGTCGTGGCCGCGCGCGAGGAGCTCCGCGGCAAGCGCGTTGTCGCGCAGGCAGCTCCCGCAGTACATCGACCCGGCGCCGCCGGTGAACGACAGGATCCTCACGTCGCGATCACGACCGGCCGGCCGGCGCCGCCATTTCCGCCGTGCCCTGCGGCGCGGCCTGGAAGGAACGCCGGGCGTACAGGTGCTCGAACAGGTTCCCTTCGTGCGGCTGATCCCAGCTGATGCGGTTCGTCGCGATCGGGCCCACGTTCAAGCGATCGACGAGTGACGATGAGAGGAGGCGCGCGGTGAGGGCGGCGTCGGAGGTCAGCGCCGTCAGGACGAGCGTCTTCCCAAGCGGCCCCGGCATCCGGGCCATCTCTTCGCGCGA
>JANPJN010000170.1:0-1619 GCA_031425515.1 Acidobacteriota bacterium
CCGGTGTCGCGCAGGTGCGCGGGAGGCCAC
The DNA here is from genome assembly GCA_031425515.1 of Acidobacteriota bacterium. Taxonomy (GTDB): domain Bacteria; phylum Acidobacteriota; class Vicinamibacteria; order Vicinamibacterales; family 2-12-FULL-66-21; genus JALZOC01. Next base: position 31 of record JANPJN010000170.1, read on the forward strand.
GGCCGGATGGGCCCGGCTGTGTCGACCGACCGGGTCAGTGAGAGGACCGCAAGGAAGATTGAACAGGCGGCCATGCCGCCTGCCCGCCTCGCATATCGGTTCACCAGTGCCTCGTCCTGCCTGTTCGGTTACTTTTGCGGCGCCGAGGACGGCGGCACCATGCCCTTGATCCGGAAGTAGGTCACCAGGTTGCCGTAGTGCTCGAGCAGATGCCCGTAGTTGAGAATCAGCGGGCTCGAGCGCGGGCCGGTCCCCATGCCGAAGGGCAGCGGAATCGACTCGGAGCCTTTGGCATCGGTGAGCGCGTCGTATGCCGCGTCGCAGTACGCCATCGAGTCGTTGACCGCCTTGACGATGGCGGCCTTGCCGGTGGCTGTTTTCTCGAAGTGATCTTCGGCGTAGGGAGTCTTTTCTCCCTTCGCGGCCGCGCAGATGACGTAGCTCGCGCCGGCGACGTGCGCAAGGATCTGTCCGAAGGTGCGGACCGAATCGACGGGCTTGAAGGCGTAGCCGGCTTCGTCCATCATCGCGGCCGACTCGGTGACGTTCTTCTTCGCGCCGGCCCAGTTCTGCTTGAGCGCCGCACTGACGGAGCCGCCGGCCGGCGTCTGAGCCGCCGCGCTGCCGGACCCGGCCAGTACACACGCACACACGATCGCTGTCGCTACACGCATCGATTCTCCTTAGGTCTCGTCTGGAAGTCGGCCGATTCTACCCCCGAAACGGCTGTGATGGCGCAACCGTTTTCGGGGGAAACCGCCGCTCGGGTAAACCGACCGTCCACGACAGGCGTATATACGCGGCGGCGCCGGGTTTCGTTGCGTGCGGATCCAATACGGTGTAGCCTACGGCACCCGAAAGACCCCATGATCCCGGCCGCCGGGGAAGACCCCGGGCGATACGGCTGCATAGAGGAGATATCGATGGAAAGCAGGCGAAAGTTCTTGCAGGTGTCGGCCGCGGCGCTGACCGTGGCGGCGGCGAAGCCGCTCTTCGGCGCCGGCATTCAGGGGGCGAACGATCGGGTCCGCATGGGCATCATCGGCGCGGGCAATCGCGGCGGGCGGGTGTTCGACTCGCTCTCCCGCCAGAAGGACTGCCAGTTCCTGGCGGCCGCCGAAGTGAACAAGGCGAAGCTGGATCAGTGGATGACGCCGGCGCGTCAGACCTTCAACCTCAAGGTCGAAGGGGACTATCGCCGCATCCTCGACCGCCGCGACATCGACGCCGTGCTCATCGCCACGCCGGACCACTGGCACAGCCAGCAGCTCGTCGACGCCGTCTCCGCGGGCAAGGACGTTTACGTCGAGAAGCCGGCCTCGAACACCATTCCCCGCATCAACGCCATGCTCGATGCCTACAAGAAGGGCAAGCAGGTCGTCCAGGTGGGCACGCAGCAGCGCAGCTGGGACCACTTCAAGGACGCCAAGCAGTTTCTCGACGGCGGTACGCTCGGCACCATCACCCACGTCGTGATCGTCCAGCCGGGATCGTACGCGCGCGCGAAGGAAGCGGAAGCGCCCGTGCCGGCGGGGCTCGACTGGGAGGCCTTCCAGGGGCCTGCGCCGCGTAAGGCCTTCAAGCCCTCG
>JANPJN010000171.1:0-9328 GCA_031425515.1 Acidobacteriota bacterium
ACGCGCGAGATCGGGCTGCGCATGGCGATCGGCGCGCGCGGCAAGGACGTGCTGCTGCAGTTCCTGGTCGAGGCCGTCGTGCTCAGCCTCTTCGGCGGCCTGCTCGGCATCGGCATGGGGTACGGACTCTCGGCGGCGGCCGAGCGCTTCCTCCAGTGGCCGACCTCGATTCCGGCGAATGCCATCGGCATGGCGTTCGGCTTCGCGGCCGGCACGGGGGTCTTCTTCGGGTTCTACCCGGCCAAGAAGGCGGCCGGCCTTGACCCCATCGAGGCGCTGCGGTTCGAATAGGGGGCCGCCCGTCACGATCCACATACATCGCATCGGATGTCGTCACTCGGAATCGGTCATCTGTCAAAGGAGCACGTCATGAAGCGCGCACGAGTTGGAATTGTCGCCGCCGCAGTTTTCGCGGTCGCATCGATGGCCTTCGCCCAGGCCAAGCCGGACTTCTCGGGTACGTGGACCCTCGATCCGGAAGCGAGCGGGATGCCGGCGGCCGGTGCCCCCGGTGCGGGCGCGCCGGGAGGCGGCGGGGGCATGGGCGGCGGTCGGGGGGGCGGCGGGGCGCTCGGCGCCGGCGCGACCGTGAAGCAGACGGCCGACGCCCTCACGATCGAACGGACCATGGGCGAGACCAAGGTCGTCACGACCTACAAGCTCGATGGCACCGAGAGCAAGAACTCGATGATGGGGCGCGGCGGGCAGGCGGTGGAATCGGTCTCCACGGCCAAGTTCGACGGCCCGAAGCTGACGATCGTCTCGAAGCAGGACATGGGCGGCCAGATGACGGAGTCCACGGCGGTGTGGACCGTGTCGGGCAGCACGCTGACCGTCGAGAGCACGAACGCGCGCGGCACGCAGAAGCGCGTCTACAAGAAATAGCGCGACCGCTGTCACACAGGCAGGCAGGGGGGCGCCGCTCCCCTGCCCGTCCCTTCCTCCCCGCTACCGCTCTTCGTTCCTGAGAAGGGTGCGCAGCAGATCCCTCACCTCGAGCCCCGACACCGGATCGACCATCCGCGGCGCGACCGCCGTCAGGGGGCCGAGCACGAAGAAGCGCTCGCGGAAGCGCGGATGCGGCACGTGCAGTCCGGGCACGTCCACCACGACATCCCCGAGCAGAATCAGATCGAGATCCAGCGTCCGGGGAGCCCCGGGGAACGGACGCTGGCGTCCGAAGGCGTGCTCGATGTCGAGCAGGACGGCGAGGAGCGCGGCGGGGTCCAGGGCCGTCTGGCCGACGGCCACGGCGTTCAGATAGAGCGGCTGGTCTTCGAGACCGTCGCCGTGGGGCTCGGTTTCGACGGAGTCCGACAGGGTGAGGCCGTGGACGACCGAGGCGAGGCGGGCGGCCGCGTACGCGAGGGCCGCGTGACGATCGCCGAGATTGCTGCCGAAGGCGATCGCGACGGGGCGGTCTACTGTTCGATCCACCGCGTGCCGAGCACGCCGCCGCCCGTGCCGGCGCCGTCAGCGCGACGGCCGAGCAGGTCGGTGCGCCCCGCGAGCGCCTGCTCGAAGAACCGCTGGTGCTCGAGCGTCTCGCCGAGAATCACGCGCAGCAGGCTGCGGTGGCGGGCGTTGGAGACCCCGTCGAGGCGTGGCTTCCACTTCTCGACGAAGGCCCGCGCGGCGTCCCGATCCTCCGTCAGCAGACGGGTCTGCGCGGAGTCTCCCTTTGAGGCTGGCAACTGCGGCTCGGCGACCTGCTCGGGCTCTCCGCCCAGGTCCGCGACGGCATCGCTCAGCCAGTTGATCTGCACGTCTTCGCGGCAGATGACGTACTGATACGTGTTGTTGAAGTCGTAATGGGGGATGTGACGGGCGGCGGCGACGTGCCGCTGCCGGGCCGTCAGCTTGTCGCGATGGAATTCCCGCAGCAGCGCGAGCAGTTCGGTGGAAGTCACGAGCTTTGCTTTTCCTTGCAGGTGATGCAGACGCGCGTCCACGGAATTGCATTCAGCCGGGCTTCCGCGATCTCCTCGCCGCAGTCGCGGCAGATGCCGAAGGTCCCCTTCTCCATCCGGTAGAGCGCTTCCTCGATGGCCTGCAGGATCTTCGCGTCGGTCTGCTTGAGCTTGAGCTGAATGTGCACTTCGTTGTTGCCGCTGGCCTGATCGGCGAGGTCCCCCTGGCGGGAGTTGACCTCGATCGTCGCGGGCAGCGGCTTCGCCCCGCCGCCAGCCGACAGCACCTCTCCCCGCTTGCGCAGCAACGCCTCTTTGAACGGCGCGTAATCCATGCTTGGCGTCTCCCTCGGCCGGCGCCCTGAAGCGCCGCCCCGCATCGCCCCGACAAAACCTCATCTTATCAGAAAGCCCCAGGGCCTGGCCCGTCCGGCGCACCGACGGATGCCTACCGCGGCGGCACCGGGGAGCGCCGCAAAAGCGGGATCATGGACTATGCTGCGCACTGAGACTGCGGAGCCAGGCCGGCGCGCGCGACGGCACGCCGAATCGCCCCGCTGCAGCCCGAGAGGATCAGATTGATGAGAGCACAGCATCGCCAGTTTCTGGTGGCCGCGGCCCTGGTCGCCGCCACCTCCGTGTGGAGCGCCGCACAGGGTACTCCGCCCGCCGCAGGCCAGACGCCCGCAGCCCCGGCGCCCGCCGGGGCGCCGCCGGCCGGTCAGCCGCAGGCGCAGGGGCGAGGCGCCCAGGCGCCTCCCCAGCCCATGTCCTTCTTCGTGACGAGCCGGGGCTCAGGCAAGGGGGGCAATCTCGGCGGCATCGCCGGGGCTGACGCCCACTGCCAGGCACTCGCGGCCGCGGCCGGCGCCGGCGATCGGACCTGGCACGCCTACCTGAGCACGCAGGGCCCGAACGCGGTGAGCGCGCGGGACCGGATCGGTGAGGGCCCCTGGTACGGCGCCAAGGGCGGGCGCATCGCGCAGAACCTCGCGGAGCTGCACGGCGACACGCTCGAGCTCGCCAGGCTCGGCAACTCCGTCACGCGCATCACGGCGCTCAGCGAAAAAGGTGAGCCGATCAGCGGCGCCGGCGCCACCCCGAACCAGCACGACATCCTGACGGGATCGCAGCCCGACGGACGCGCCTACACGGACGCGGCGGATCACACCTGCGCCAACTGGACGAGCGAGGGCACCGGCGCCGCGCAGGTCGGCCATCACGACCGGGCGGGTGGCAGCAACACGTCGTGGAACTCGACCCACGCCAGCCGCGGGTGCACCCAGGAAAACCTGGTCAGCACGGGCGGCGCGGGCCTCTTCTACTGCTTCGCCGTACCGGCCGCACGCTGAGCATCGTGCCGATGTCCCGACCGCTTCGCAGGGCCGCGCTCGCCATCCTCACCGCCGCGGTGTGCGCGGCCCTGCCGCGCGCCCAGAGCCGGCCGGCGGACGTACCGTTCCGCGTCCGCATGATCGATCCCGGGGCGAACGAGACGGCGGCCTTCGCCGACGTCAACAACGATCGCCGCCTGGACATCATTGCGGGCGACGCCTGGTACGAGGCCCCCTCGTGGACGCGGCACCGCATCCGCGACATCAACTGGAACGGCCAGTACGTGGACAACTTCAGCGACCTGCCGCTGGACGTGGACGGCGACGGGCTGGTGGACGTCGTCCAGTTCGGCTACTTCAGCGCCAACATCATCTGGGCCCGGAACCCCGGCCGGGGCGCCGGGCCCTGGACGATCAACGAGGTGGACGCCGGCTACCCCACCGAATTCGCGCGCCTGGTGGATCTCGACAACGACGGCAAGGCGCGGGAACTGCTGCCGCAGTTCGATCGCCCGGCGGCACCGCTCGCCTGGTACGAGTTGAAAGGTGGCAAGTTCGTCAAGCACCTCGTGAGCGATCATGGCTACGGACACGGGATAGGCGCCGGGGATATCAACGCGGACGGCCGCAACGACATCCTGACCCCGCGCGGCTGGTTCGAAGCTCCCGCGGACGTGCGCGGGGATCAGTGGATCTTTCACGAGACGGACTGGAACCAGCGTCCGATTGCTCCGAGCGGACGCGGGCCTGTTCCGGCACCCGCCGCGGCTGCGCCATCGGCGGCGCCCGCTGCCCCCGCAGCCTCACAGTTCGGATTCATGCACGTGCTGGACGTCAACGGCGACGGCCGCAACGATGTCGTCACGGGCATGGGCCACGACTACGGCGTCTGCTGGTTCGAGCAGAATGCCGACGGCGGGTGGACGCAGCGCGTCATCGACAACACGTGGTCGCAGGCGCACGCGCCAACGCTCGCGGACGTGAACGGCGACGGCCAGCTCGATCTGATCGCCGGCAAGCGCTACTTCGCCCACAACGGCAACGACCCGGGCGAACGCGAGCCGATCGGCCTGTACTGGTACGAGTACCGACGCCCGGCCGCCGAGGGGGCACCATCGGGCGGGCGCGGGGCCGCCGACAGGCGCGGGCGCGGCAGCGCCGGGCCGGTGTGGACCCGCCACATCATCGACTACGGCGGCCGCATGGGCGGCGGCATGCAGACCGACGCGAAGGACATGGACAACGACGGCGACGTCGATGTCGTGAGCGGCGGTAAAGCAGGCCTCTTCCTGGCGGAGAATCTGACGGCGGCGGCCCGGCGTCCGGCCGCGCGCTGAATGAGGGACGAATCTACCGGGAGCCTCGCCGGCGCCCGGCCGGCGTGCGGCGCTGTTATTCGGCCCGCAGCGTGGCAAGCGGCTTCTTCCGCAGCACTTCCGCGCTGCTGACCACCCCCACCACCCCCACGAGCGCGGTCGTGAGGAGCGCGCCGGCCGCCAGCAGACCCGGCGCCGGACGCCAGGTGATATCGAGCACGAACCGCGCGACCCCCCAGCTCAGACCGAGCGCGCCGGCCGCGCCGATAAGGCCCGCGAGCAGCCCGAGCGCGGCGTACTCCAGCGCCAGCGTGATCATCAGCAGCCGAGTCGCGGCGCCGAGCGTTCTGAGAATGGCCGCCTCGTAGACGCGCTGAAACTTTGTCATCGCCACCGCGCCCACCAGGATCAGCACGCCGCTCAGGAGCGCCACGCCTCCGACAATCGAGATCCCCAGCACGGCGTTGTCGAGCACCGACTGAATGCGCGCCAGGACTTCACGGCCGTCGATCGTCGTCACGTTCGGGAACCGCGAGACCAGATCGAACTGCAGGCGGGATCGCGCCGTGGCATCGCCGGGCCCCTTGAGGAACCCGACAAAGGCATGCGGCGCGTCCGCCAGCGCCGCGGGACGGAAGACGAACATGAACCCGCCGGCGCGCGACTCCGCCCACTCGACACGCCGCACGCTCGTGACCCTGGCGGCGATCTGGCGGCCGAGCACCTCGAACCGCATGTCGTCGCCGATGTTGATGTTGAACCGATCGTGGATACTCTGCTCGATCGACACTTCCGCGCCGGCCGCCGTGGCGGGGCCGCCGCCGTCCGACCAGAACGTCCCGTCGCTGACCTCCTCGTTCGCCTCGAGATGATCGCGATAGGTGATCGTGTACTCCCTGGCCAGCGAGCCCTGCCCACGGACCTCGCCCGGCGTCGCCAGGTTGATTTCTCGCCCTCGGACCGACGTCACGCGCGCACGCAGCACCGGAACGAGCCGGATGGGATCGGCCGACGGGCCGAGCCGATCCACGACGAGCGCCCGAACGCCGTCCACCTGATCGCGCTGGATGTCGATCAGAAACATGTCGGCGCCGCCGCGCTCGGTGCCGACCGAGACCTCCGAGATCAGATTCTCCTGGAGCGCGCGGACCCCGAGCACGAAGAAGCTGCCCAGCCCCACCGCCAGGAGGATGACCCGCGTCTGATTGCCCGGACGCCGCAGGCTGATCACGGCGTGGCGCAGCGGAAACCATGGCGCGGCGGCGAGCGGCTGCACCAGCCGCACGAGCGCGAAGGCCGCACCGTAGAGCACGGCTGAGACGCCGGCGAACCCCGCGCTGACGGCGACGCCGGTTCGCCAGGATCCCGCCTGCCAGGAGGCGACCCCCACGAGTGCCGCCCCGACGACCGTGGCTGTCCCGATCTGCACCCAGTCGAGCCGCGCGATGGCGGCTCTCCACCGGCCTTGCGGCGGCGCACCGTCCGTCCCCGCCGTCGGCGTCGCCTGCGTGAGGTCGGCGCCGCGAATCAGCATCAGCGGCTTGATCCGGCGCACCTCGAGCAGCGGGACCAGCGCGAACAGGATCGACACCAGCAGGCCCACGGTGAGCCCCTGGGCGACAGCCGACAGCGTCAGCCCGTAGGCCAGCCCGCCGAACGACTCGGCGAGCGAGGCCGGGATCGCACGCATCGCGAGGGCGGCGACACCGATGCCCAGAAGGCTCCCCGCGGTGGCCAGCACGCCCACCTGCAGCACATACGTCGCGAGCACTTCGGCGGTGGACGCCCCCACGCACTTCAGGATCGCCACGCTGCGCATCTTCTGGCGCACGAACACGCGCGTGACGCTCCAGACGCCGATGCCGCCCAGCACGACGATGACGAAGCCGACCAGGCTGAGAAAATTCTCGGCCCGCTGGAGGTTCTCGCCAATCTGATCTTCGGTGGACTTGTAGGATCGTGCCGACACGAAGCGGTCGCGGAAGGTGCGGCGGATGTCGCGCGTGAGCGGATCCACGCCGTCCTCCCTGACCTTCAGGAGGATCTGATAGCTCGCGCGGCTGCCGAACGAGAGCAGGCCCGCCTCCCGGAGGTCGGCGAGATCGACGAGCACGCGGGACCCGAAACTGAAGCCGCCGACCCGCCGGCCCGGCTCCTGATCGATCACCCCGCGGACGACGAAGGTGCGCCGCCCGATGACAATCCGTCCGCCCACGGCGACGCCGAGCTGCGTGAGGAGCTCCGGCCGCACGAGCGCTCCCCCGTTGGCGACGAGCGCGTGGGTGTAGGGCACGCCGCCCTCGAGCGCGAGCGTGCCGTAGAAGGGAAAGCCGGGCTCCACCCCGCGCAGCTCCACCATGCGGGCGACGGCGGCGCCGTTCTCGGCGCGCGCCATGGTGGCGGTTTCAATCGAGGCGCTGCGCCCCTCGATGGGCGCGCGACCCAGACGCTCATCCAGCGCCGCGGCCACCTCGGGCGTCCATGGCCGATTGGTCTGCACCAGCACGTCGGACGCGATGGTCGAGCGGGCCTCGCGGACGAGGCCGACCCGCAGACTCTGGATGATGGACCTGAGCGACACGATGGCCGCCACGCCGACGGCCACGCAGATGAAGAAGAAGATCAACCGCCGCCAGGATGCCCGCAGCTCCCGGCCCGCCATGCGCAGGACAAACCCCATCAGCGTGCGGCGAGTCCCGGAGAAGCCTCGCGCGAGGCCCCGGGGGTCTGGCTGACGACGCGACCGTCGCGCAGCGCCACCACGACATCCGCGACCGCGGCGAGCTCCGCATCGTGCGTCACCAGCACGAGCGTGGTGCCGCGCTGCCGGTTCACGCCCAGGAGCAGATCGATGACATGACGGCCGGTGGCGGTATCGAGATTGCCGGTCGGTTCGTCGGCCAGCAGGAGCGGCGGATCGTTGGCGAGCGCGCGCGCAATCGCCACCCGCTGCTGTTCACCGCCCGAGAGTTGCGACGGGTAGTGATGCCCGCGCTCGGAGAGCCCGACCTCCGCCAGGAGCGCCGTGGCACGCGCCCGCGCCCCTGTGCCGCCCGCGATCTCGATCGGCACGAGGACGTTCTCGAGCGCCGTGAGCGACGGCAGCAGGTGGAAGAACTGGAACACGAACCCGATCCGGCGCCCGTGCAGCCGCGCGAGCGCATCCTCGCCGAGCGCCGTGATGTCGTTTCCGTCGATGGCGATGCGCCCCGCCGACGGCGAATCGAGACCGGCCAGCAGCCCGAGCAGCGTGGACTTGCCGCTGCCTGACGGCCCGGTGATGGCGACCACCTGACCGGCTGGCACGATCAGATCGAGCGGATGCAGAATCGTGAGGAGGCCGGTGCCGCTCGGCACCGTCTTGGAGACGCCGTGCAGCTCGATCATGAGTCCGACAGCCGATCCAGTTCAGGGCCGAGGGCGGCCCAGACGAGGCCGGCCACGATCTCGGCGCCGCGGGCGTTGGGATGGATGCCGTCCGGCTGATTCAGCAGCGCGTCTCCGGCCACCCCGTCGAGCAGAAACGGCACGAACGTCACCTTGTAGGCGCTCGAGAGGTCCCGGTACGCCGTCCGGAACGCGGCGGCGTAGTCGTTCCCGAAATTCGGGGGCGCCTCCATGCCGGCCAGGATCACCGGGATGCGGCGGGCCTGCGCACGCTCGATGATGCCGGCGAGGTTCCGCTTCATCTCGTCCACCGGCAATCCGCGCAGACCGTCGTTGGCCCCCAGAGCCACGATGAGCACTCGCGCATCGTCCTGCAGCGACCAGTCCAGACGCCGGAGGCCGCCCGCGGAGGTGTCGCCGGAGACTCCCGCGTTCACGACCGCGTACTTCAACCCCGCGGCGTCGATCCGCCGCTGCAGCAGGGCCGGAAATGCTTCGGAGGGCGCGAGCCCCAGGCCGGTGGTCAGGCTGTCGCCCAGCACGACCACCTTCGGGCGCGGATCCACAGCGGGCACGCGCGCGCCGGGCGTCGTGCCGGATTCGGGTGGCGGATCGGATCGCGATCCCCCGCACCCCGCGACGATCGCGAGCACGCACAGAGGAATCAGCAGGAAGCCGCGACGGCAGGCAACGCGCATGGATGTCTCATTATAGGTGGCCGCGGTCCGTGCGCGAGCCGCGAGTCGTACTAGAATGGCGGATGGCTCGCGGTTTCGAATCGAAGCAGGTGGAGTTCCAGCAGGAGGAGGCCGCGCGGGGACGGACCGTCCCGCGTCCCGCGCTCTCGAGCGAGGACCTGGCGCGGCTCGAACGACGGCAAGCCCTCGAACTGTCGAAAACCAGACTCCGGAACGACCTCAGCCGGGCCAGCGCCGAAGCGCATCGCCGCATGCTCGAGCAGGCCCTCGCCGCGATCGAGGCGGAACTACAGGCGCTGACGTCGGACTGACTCCTGGCGGTATGCATCTTGCTCCCAATGGCAGGCGAAGCACGCCGTCCTCCAACGACATCACCCGAATAGCCGCTGGAGCGCGTGTGAAGGAGAGAGTCTGATGCCCCTGGTGATACTCCCGATCGTCTTCGTGCTCGCGCAGGCCCAGGCGCCCGCGCCGGCCGCGCCAGCCGCCACTCCCCCGGCGCCCGCGGCTGCCCGCCAGGCACGCCCGCCCGCCACCCGTGCCGTGCCGCGGGGCGCCGTCGATCTCGAGACGCTGCGCCAGCAGGTGATGCTCGATCGTGCGGGCTTCTCTCCTGGCCCGATCGACGCGCGCGGCGGAGTTAACACCGCCAAAGCGCTCGCCGCGTCTGGCGGGGCCCCAGC
>JANPJN010000172.1:0-1923 GCA_031425515.1 Acidobacteriota bacterium
GACGAGTCGTTCATGGAAGCGACCACCGTGACGCGTAATGCCGATGGCACGCTCACGTTCGGCCACGTCACCGGGCTGGCGAAGGCCGGCCGCGCCGTGATGACGGGCAGCGCGCCCAAGGCCCCTGCGCTGGAGGAGAAGTAACCGCCATGCGCACATCACGGCTTCTTGCGGCGGCGGTGGTTCTCTCTCTGATCCCAACGGCGCTCTTCGCGTCGGCGCAGGTGGTGATCGTCAATGCCAACGCCCCGGGCGTGGGTTTCAACGATCCGACGCCGGCGGCGCCGGTCGGCGGAAATACCGGGACGACGCTTGGCGAGCAGCGGCTAAAGGCATTTCAGTTCGCAGCCGATGTGTGGGGACGGACGCTCGACAGCAGCGTGCCGGTGCTCGTGCTCGCGACCTTCGAGCCGCTCACGTGCACGGCGACCGGCGCCGTGCTCGGATCCGCGGGCGCGTTGACGATCTGGGCTGACTTCCCCGGAGTTGGATTGTCGCCCGGCGCTCTGCTCCCGGGTACGTGGCACGGGGGTGCCCTGGCGAACAAGCGGGCAGGGTTCGACCTCGATCCGGCCGAGCCTGGGTATGGCGGCGAAGACCTTCGGGCCCGTTTCAACGTGAATCTGGGCAACGCCGGGTGCCTCACCGGCACCGGGTGGTATCTCGGTCTTGACGCCAATCACGGGACGAACATCGACCTGGTGGCCGTGCTGCTCCACGAATTCGCGCACGGTCTCGGGTTCCAGCAGTTCGCCAGCGTTACCAACGGCTCCCAGATCCTGGGCCTCCCTGATGTGTACAACGTCCGCATGTTCGACAAGACGACGAGCCTGTTCTGGCCACAGATGACCAACGCGCAGCGCGTGGCGTCGGCGATCAATTCGCGCCGGGTGATTTTCACCGGCGAGAATGTGACGACCGCTATTCCGGCCGTGCTCAGCCTGGGCACGCCGCTGCTGCGGGTCACCACGCCGGCCGCCATCGCGGGTCTGTACGACGTCGGGGCTGCCTCCTTCGGTCCGGCGTTGTCAGCGGCGGGCGTGTCGGGATCGGTCGTGCTCGCGCAGGACGCCGCCAACGCGGGGGGGCCCTCGACGACTGACGGGTGTACGGTTCTCACCAACGCCGCGGCGGTGGCGGGTCAGATTGCGATCCTCGATCGCGGTACGTGCGCATTTGCTGTGAAGGTCAAGAACGCGCAGCTCGCGGGCGCCATCGCCGTCCTCGTGGCGGACAACGCCGCGGGCGGGCCGCCAGCCGGCCTTGGCGGCGCGGACGCGACGATCACTATCCCCTCGGTGCGCATTACCCTCGCCGACGGCAACCTGATTAAGGGACAGCTCGCTGCAGGCGTGGGTGTGACGCTTGGCGTGGACATGACCGTCCGCGCGGGGGCCGACGCTGACGGGCGCGCACTCCTGAATGCGCCGAACCCGGTGCAGCCGGGCTCGTCCATCTCGCACTGGGATCCGATCGCGTCGCGCAACCAGTTGATGGAGCCGGCCATCAACGGCGACCTGACGCACAACGTGGCGCCACCGGCGGACCTGTCCCTGCCCCTCATGCGCGACATCGGCTGGTTCCCGGACGCGGATCTCGACGGGCTGGCAGACAGCCTCGATTCCTGCCCGACCTCCGACCGACGGAGCGGGGTCTACGTCGGGACGGTCGACACCGGCGTCGCGAACGTGCTCTTCACCTCCGGCTGCACGATTGGCGACCTCATCGCCCTCGAAGCGGCCGGCGCCCGCAATCACGGCGGGTTCGTCAGCGGTGTCGCACACCTGTTGAACGCGCTGCGAGATGGCGGGTTCATCACGGACGAGCAGAAGGGGCTGATCCAGAGCACGGCGGCGAAGTCGAAGCTGCCGTAACAGCGGTCCGGCGGGTGGGGGAGGCCCGGGCCGGGCCCACCGCCGCCGC
>JANPJN010000173.1:0-2088 GCA_031425515.1 Acidobacteriota bacterium
GCGCAGAACGACACCGACGACGACGGCTGGGTGGGATTGTCGTGGAACCAGCCTTCGCAGCGGGGCCGCAATTACGCGTTGGCCGGATACGACCGGACGCATAACTTCCAGATGGGCTTCCTGTACGAGCTGCCCTTCGCAAAGAACAGCAGCAGCCCGATCGCTTTGCTGGTGAAGGACTTCCAGGTCAACGGCGTGTTCAGCGCCTACTCCGGCACGCCGTTCACCATTGGCGGCGACAACACGGCCCTCAACCAGCGCGGCGGCACGCAGACGATCGACCTGATCGCGCCGCTCAACCAGTCGGGGAAGGCTGGTCCGGACGAAGCGTTCTACGATAAGGCATCGTTTGCGCAGCCGGGCAACAAGTGGGGCAACACGGGACGCAACCAGTTCCGCGGCCCCAGCGTCTGGGGCCTCGACATGGGCCTGTTCCGCGGCTTTCCGATTGGGCGTTATCGCGTCGAGTTCCGCGCCACGGCGCAGAACGTGCTCAATCACGCACGGTGGGGCAACCCGATCACCGGCTTCACGGATCCGAACTTCATGAGGATCCGGACCAGTGAAGCGGGCGGGAACATCCCCCGCAAGATTCAGCTCGGACTCCGATTCGAGTTCTAGTCGGAGACTGCTGAACGAACGGTTGGGCCGGGAGGCGTTTCCTACCGGCCCTTTTTTTATTTTCGCGTGCCTCCCGGTACAAACCCCCCATGAACGAACGACGCGGGTGGGTGCTGGCGCTGTTTGTCGCGCTGCTGAGCGCGACGAGCGCCGCGAGCGCCGACGCCCAGGCGCCGGCCGCGGCGGCCCGCAATCAGGCGGCGGCGCGGGCGATGGATGCCGGACGCTTTGACGAGGCCGCCGGGATTTACCGCGAGCTCCTTCGGGAGCTGCCAGACGAAGGCGGCCTGCTGATGAATCTCGGGTTGGCGCTGGCCATGGGCGGGCACGAGGCCGACGCGATTGCGCCGCTCGAGCGCGCAATCGCGCTGAAGCCCACGCTGATTCCGGCCTCGCTCTTTCTCGGATCCAGTTATCTCGCGCTCGGCCGCCCGGCCGACGCCATCGTGCCATTGAAGCGCGTGGCCGCCGCCCGACCGCGCGACGTCGAGAGTCGCAGAATGCTGGCGCAGGCCTATGCCGAGACGGGCCGTCCCGCCGACGCCGTGGCCGTGCTCCGAACGGTCACGCAGATCGCACCGTCAGTCCCTGCCGGGTGGTATGCCATCGGCCATGCGTATAACGCGCTCACACAGCAGGCGCTGGCCACCTTCGACGAGCAGCCAGACGACTCGCCGTGGCGGCAACTGCTCGTGGCCGATGCACTGCTTGCGGATGGACGCCTGACCGATGCCTTCGCGCTCCATCGGGCCGCGCTCGAACGCCTGCCGGCCATGGTGTCGATCCACGACGCCGTCGCGCGCACGTACGATCTCTCCGGGCATGCGGACTGGGCGCAGGCGGAGCGCCGGCAGGGTGCGCTGCCTCCGGCCGCCTGCGCCAGCCGAAGAGCGCTGTGCGAGTTCAGGGCCGGCCGTTATCGGGCGGCGCTGACCGCCGCGTCAGCCGGGTCCGGCCTCGAGTCCCGCTACTGGACGGCCCGTGCGGCCACCGAACTGGCGCTCGTCGCGTTCAAACGCCTGGACGCGCTCCCCGACTCCCGGGAACGCAGGGAGGTCCGCGCCACGCTCGCGATGGGCCAGCGTCGCTTCACGGACGCGATCGCCGAGTTGAAAGTCGCGCTCTCCTTCGCGAAGGACGATCCCGCCCTCCTGGACGACCTGGCGACGGCCTACTATTCCGCTCGCGACTTCGATCAGGCGGTCGCCCCGCTCCGGCCGCTGGTGGCCGCGAACCCGGACGACCCGCGGCTGTTGACGCTGCTGGGCGATGCGCTGCTCCAGCTCCAGCAGCCAGACGAGGCGATCCCGTTTCTCCAGCGCGCCGTCGCACGCGACATGACCGAGGCCATGCCCATCCTGGCGCTTGGGCGGGCGTACGTGCTGAAAGGGGATTTCGCCGCGGCCGTGCCGCTCCTCGAGGAGCGGCTCGCGTCAGACCAGGACGGCAGCCTGCACGTCCAGCTGG
>JANPJN010000174.1:0-5812 GCA_031425515.1 Acidobacteriota bacterium
GGACCGCCACGGCGGTGCTCGACCGGCAGTCCACGGCCTCGCCGCAGAGCCTGGACCCGGGCCAACCTTTGTTGCTCCTCGACGTTCCGATCGATTCTCCGGTGGATTTCGAGTTCGTCCAGGCGCTGATCCGATCGTCGCCTGACGTCCTCGTCACCGTGCCCTTCGGGGACATCCAGGCGCTCAACCGCCTCGCGTCGATCGGCCTGCGGCCGGAGGTACTGGACGCGTCCGCGAATGCCCCCCCGGCGGGAAACGACCTCACCGCCCTGCGACGATCGCTCTTTGCGCGCCGCCAGCCTCCCATCCGCACCGCCACCGGCGAGCTGCGCCTTTTCTCCGCGCCCGGCGAGGGGCGCGAGTGCGTCGAGATCGCGCGCCGGATCATGGAAGAGGCGCGCGCCGGCGTCCGGTTCGACGAGATGGCGGTCTTCGTCCGGTCGCCGCAGCACTACGCCGGGCTGCTCGAGCACGCCTTCGGCCGCGCCGGGATCCCGGCCTGGTTCGACCGCGGCACCCGACGGCCCCACCCCGCCGGCCGGGCCTTCGTGGCGCTCCTCGCCTGCGCCTGCGAGAAGCTCTCGGCCCGGCGCTTCGCCGAGTATCTGTCGCTCGCACAGGTGCCAGACGAGTCCGCGCCAATCGAAGCAGAGCTGGTGCCGGACGACGAGATGCTGGGGCCGATGAGCGAGCAGGCGGTACGCCAGGCGGCGGACGCGGCCGTGGAGGGAGCGGAGCCAGGTGCGAGTGCGACCCCCGACTCCTCAGACGACCGGGCGGTTGTGGGCGGCGCGCTTCGGGCGCCGTGGAAGTGGGAAACGCTGATCGTCGAATCGGCTGTGATCGGCGGGGATCCGGCCAGATGGCGCCGACGTCTCGACGGTCTCGCGGAAGAATATGCGGTCAGGATGCAGGAGGAGGCGCGCGAGGATCCGGCCTCGCCTCGAGTGGCGCGGATCCAGCGCGACCTGCGCAACCTCGGCCATCTCAGCGCCTTCGCGCTGCCGATCGTGGACCTGCTGGCCGCGTGGCCGGCGCAGGGAACATGGGGCGAGTGGCTGGATCGCTTCGAGGCGCTGGCCCCGCGCGTGCTCCGGCAGCCCGCACGGGTGCGCCGCGTGATCGACGAGCTGCGCCCCATGCGCGACATCGGTCCCATCACCCTGGACGAGGCGCGCGACGTCATTGCCGAGCGGCTCCTCACGCTCGACGTGGATCCGCCCTCCCAACGCTACGGATCCGTGTTCGTGGCCGGACCCCAGCAGGCCCGCGGGCGGACATTCCGGGTCGTCTTCGTTGCGGGGCTGGCCGAGCGCATGTTTCCGCAGAAGCCGCGCGAAGATCCGATGCTGCTCGACGAGGAGATGCGCGGCCCGCTTGGTGCGGGCCTCGTCGTGCAGGAGGATCGCGGGCGCAGCGAGCGTCTGATGCTGCGGCTCGCCGTGGGTGCGGCGACCGACCGCCTCTGGCTCTCGTACCCCAGGCTCGACATGGCCGAATCACGGCCGCGCGTCCCGTCCTTCTACGCCCTCGACGTCGTGCGCGCCGTGACCGGCCGCGTCCCCGATCACGAAGCGCTCCAGGAGCAGGCGGTGGTCGAGGGAGGCGCCGGGCTCGGCTGGCCGGCCCCGGTCGATCCGGCCCGGGCCATCGACGCGGTGGAGCACGACCTGTCGGTGCTGCGCGTGCTGCTCCAGACCGACCCGCCGCAGCGCGTACGCGGCCATGCCCACTATCTGCTGCGTCTCAACGAATCGCTGCGGCGATCCGTGTCGGCGCGGTGGTCGCGCGCCCGTTCTGCCTGGACTCCGTCCGATGGCATCACGCGGGTCACGGAGCAGACCGCGCCGCTCCTGGCCGCACAGCGGCTCGGCGCGCGTCCGTACTCGCTCTCCGCCCTTCAGAAGTTCTCGACCTGCCCCTACCAGTTCCTGCTGTCGGCCATCTACCGGCTGGAGCCAGCGGAGGACCCCGAGCCGCTCCAGAAGCTCGACCCGCTCACGCGCGGTGCGCTCTTCCACGAGGCGCAGGCCGCCTTCTTTCGCGAACTGCAGCGCGGCGGACACCTGCCGCTGACGGCTGCACACCTGCCGCGCGCGCTCGACGTGCTCGACCGCATCGTGGCCGACGCGGCCGCGGCGTATCACGAGAGACTCGCCCCTGCCATCGAGCGCGTCTGGTCGGACGAGATTGCCTCCATCGCACGCGATCTCCGTGTGTGGGCCCGCAGGCTCCCCGACAGCCCGGACTGGCGTCCGGAGTATTTCGAATTCAGCTTCGGCCTGACCGACAACGGCCGCGATCCGCGCAGCGTCCCGGACCCCGTGCGAATCGAGGACCGCTTTCTCCTGCGCGGGTCCGTGGACCTCATCGAGCAGAAGGCGGGCGCACCACTGCTGCGCGTCACAGATCACAAGACGGGCAAGAACCGGACGACCGCCAGAACCGTTGTCGGGGGCGGGGCCGCGCTGCAGCCGGTCCTCTACAGCCTGGCCGTCGAGAAGGCGCTCGGCGTCCCGGTGGCCTCGGGGCGGCTCTTCTACTGCACGGCAGCGGGCGGGTTCGCCGAACGCGACATTCCGATCGACGCCGCGAGCCGGCGCGCGGGGCTCGAAGCGCTCGAGATCGTGGATCGCGCGATCGAGCTCGGGTTCCTGCCGGCCGCCCCCGCGGACCGCGCCTGCACCTGGTGCGAGTTCCGGCCGGTCTGCGGGCCAGACGAGGAGCGCCGCGTGCGGACCAAGTCGCAGGATCGGCTCGCCGATCTGCTGGCGCTGAGGCAGATGCCATGACGACGACGCTGGCGGATCAGGCCGCACGCGACGCCATCTCGAACGCGCTGGACGACACGGTCGTCGTCGAGGCCGCCGCGGGCACCGGCAAGACGACCGAGCTCGTCAAGCGGATCCTCCGTGTCATCGGCACCGGCCGGGCGACCGTTGACGAGATCGTGGCGGTCACGTTCACCGAAAAGGCGGCCGGTGAGCTGAAGCTCCGCCTGCGCGAAGCCCTCGAGCACGAGCGCTCCGACGCGGCGCCCGGCGAGCCGCGGGACCGCCTGGACCGCGCGCTGGCGAGTCTGGAGGAAGCCCACGTCAGCACGATCCACGGCTTCTGCGCCGAACTGCTGCGCGAGCGGCCCGTCGAAGCCGGCATCGACCCGCTCTTCCGCGTGCTGACCGAGCCGCAGGCCAGGCGGCTCTTCGACGAAGCCTTCGACACCTGGCTGCAGCAGCAGCTCGCCGACCCTCCGCCAGCCGTGCGCCGCGCCATGCGCCGCTCGGGTCCGGTCTTTTTCGGGCCCCCGTCGCGCTCGCGTCAGGACGGCCCGATCGATCGACTCCGCCGTGCCGCATGGGATCTGACCGACTGGCGCGACTTCCCGGCCCCGTGGACCCGTCGTCCGTTCGCACGCGAGTCGGCCATCGATCCGCTGATCGCGGCGCTCCACGCCTTCGCGGATCTCAGCGGTCGCCCGTCTTACACCCGGGACTTTCTCTTTCTCGACACGGCTCCGGCCCGCCACCTGAGCCTGGAGATTCGCGCCCGTGAGGAGCAGGCACCCGACGCCGCGGAGTACGACTGGCTCGAAGCGCGCCTGGTCGATCTCTCGCGCGACCGCGCGTTCGCCAGGGCCCGCCACGGCCGCGGCAGCGCGTTTGGTCCGGGCGTGTCGCGCACGGCGGTGCTCGAGGCGCTCGACGACCTGAGGGCACAACTCGATGGCTTCCGGCTCGATGCCGACGCGGACCTGGCGGCCGGTCTGCAGCAGGAGCTGGGGGGCGCGCTCACCCGCTACGAGGCTGCGAAAGCCCACGCGGGCGCGCTGGACTTTCTCGACCTCCTGCTGAAAACACGCGACCTGGTGCGGGGTAACGACACCGTACGGCGCGGGTTTCAGACCCGGTTCACTCACCTGTTTGTGGACGAGTTCCAGGATACCGATCCCCTGCAGGCGGAGATCCTGTTACTGCTCGCGGCCGCCGACCCTTTCGCCTCCGACTGGCGCACCGCCGTCCCCGTCCCCGGCCGCCTCTTCATCGTCGGCGACCCCAAGCAGTCGATTTACCGCTTCCGCCGGGCCGACGTGGGCATCTACCGCGAGGTGTGCGAGCACCTCGAGGCGTGCGGCGCGAAGCGGCTGCACCTCACGACCAGCTTTCGCAGCGTGCCGGAGATGCAGGCGTGCATCAACGCCGCGTTCGCCCGGGTGATGACCGGAGATCCGTTCACGCTCCAGGCGGACTACGTGCCGCTCGACCCGTTCCGTAGTGGTGAACCGGACCAGCCGGCCGTCGTGGCCCTGCCAGTCCCGGCGCCGTACGCGACGCGCAACGTGTCGGCCATCGCCATCGAGCGGTCGCTGCCTGACGCCGTCGGCGCCTTTGTGGACTGGATGCTGCACCACAGCGGATGGCGCGTCACCGAACGATCGGGCGGCGACCCCGTGCCGGTCGCGGCGCGGCACGTCTGCATCCTCTTCCGGCGGTTCCTCAGCTTTGGCCAGGACGTCACGCAGCCCTACGTGCAGGCGCTCGAGGCGCGCGGCGTCCGCCATGTCCTGGTCGGGGGCAAGACGTTTCACGACCGCGAGGAGGTCGAGGCGATTCGCGCGGCGCTCGCCGCCATCGAGTGGCCCGACGATGAGCTGTCGGTGTTTGCGACGTTGCGGGGACCGCTCTTCGCCGTCGGCGACGAGACGCTGATGGAGTGGAAGCAGGGGGCGCGTGCGGACGGCTTCGGCGTGTTCCATCCCTTCCGCATGCCCGCCGCCGTTCCGTCGCACCTCGCGCCGATCGCCGACGCGCTGGGCGTGCTGCAGGGGCTGCACCGCCGCCGGAACTACGTGCCGGTGGCCGCGACCATTCACGCGCTGATGGACGCCACACGGGCGCATGTGGGGCTCGTGCTGCGCAGCGCCGGCGAACAGGCGCTGGCCAACGTGCTCCATGTCGCGGAGCTGGCGCGGCAGTACGAAGGGGCGGGGGGGCTCTCGTTCCGCGGCTTCGTAGACGAACTCCGGCTGGCCGCCGAGAACGCCCAGGCGGCCGAGGCGCCGATCCTCGAAGAGGGGAGCGACGGCATCCGGCTGATGACCGTCCACAAGGCCAAGGGGCTGGAGTTCCCCGTCGTCATTCTGGCGGACGCGACGTGCAAACTGTCCCGCGCCGAGGCCGGCCGCTGGCTCGATCCGCCGCGCGGCCTCTGCGCGTTGAAGCTGGGGGGCTGGGCCCCGGTGGACCTGCTGCTCCACGACGGCGAGGAAGCGGCACGCGACAAGGCGGAGGCCGAGCGCCTCGCCTACGTCGCGGCCACGCGTGCTCGCGACCTGCTCGTCGTCCCCGTGATTGGCGACGGGCCCTACGACGGCGGATGGCTCGATCCACTGATGCCGGCGGTGTATCCCGCGGAGGCCGACCGCCGCCACCCGGAACCGGCGCCGGGCTGTGGCGTCTTCGTGTCGAAGGACTCGGTCATGAATCGCCCTGACGGCGATCCCGCGACGCGGCACACCGTCGCGCCCGGGCTGTACCGGTTTGCTGCGGACGCGCCGCCCGCGGCCGCCGTGGCGTCCACGCCAGCGGATCGGACGACGGCCGCGGGCTACGGTGTCGTGTGGTGGGACCCGCATGCGCTCAGTCTGGGCGTCGTCGCGACCATCGGCCAGCCGCGCGACGACCTGATCGTGCGGGACGGCGATCCCGCGGCCGTCGATGCCCGGATGGCGGACTACGAGCGCTGGCGGACGGAGCGGGAGGCGGTGCTGCTGCGGGCGTCCGCGCACGGTGTGCGGGTGCAGACGGCGACCAGC
>JANPJN010000175.1:0-3444 GCA_031425515.1 Acidobacteriota bacterium
CGACTGGAAATACACGGAGTGGCCGGAGTACGACTACCGGCAACTGTTCGACATGAAGGCCGACCCCGGCGAGTTGCAGAACCTGGCGGGAGGCCCGGCGCATGCCGCGGAGCAGGCGAAATGGCGGCAACGCCTGGAGGAACTGCGTCAGCTCGCTCGCTGATGCCGCCGTCGGCGGACGCCATCCCGCGACCTATTCAGGAACGCCCCTCCGGCCTCGACCCCGCCCGCCGGGCCCTCCCCGGCCCATCCCGTCCGGGCGGCCGACCGACGCATCGGCGAGATCCACCCCAAGCACGTAGGCCGCGGCGAAACCTCCAGCCGACGGCGTCGGCGCCAGCAGGAGCAGGTCGCCGCCGCCGCGATAGATCGAGTCGGTGGCGTTCGTGGTGTCGCGGCGCCCCGGCCGGACGTACTCGGCGCCCGCCAGGACCCGCTCGTTGAGCGCCTCGTCGAAGTACCACTGCGACGTGAACTCGTAGGCTCCGGCGGGAGCCTGCGCGCGGATCTTGAAGTGCACGTGCACGGTCCGGCCTCGGTACCAGCCGGGATAGATCGTGGTGAAGCGCACGCCGCCGTCCGCGTTCGTCGTCTGATTGCCGCGCAGGAACTGTTGCGCGGACGCGTCGGCAGACTGCGTCCCGTCCGCCACCGCCGAGTAGACGCCGGTAGCGTCACATTGCCAGATATCGACGACCGCTCCCGCCAGCGGCCGGCACTGACCGCCCGTTGCATTGACGACCGTCAACGCCAGGGCCAGCGGCCGACCGGGCCTGCCGTCGCGAATATCCGAGCGGTCCAGTTGTTTGTCCACGAAGAACGGGCCTTCGGTCATCTCCGGCCGCACGACGCAGCCCGGCGCGGGTGCGGCAGCCTGCCACACCGGAGCACGCCTGCTGGCCGCCACGCCCGCGACAGAGAAGAGAGTTGCCGCGGCACCGGCGCCGAGCAGCCGCACGGCTGCCCGCCGGCTGAGAACCTGTCCCACGGGCCAATCGTCGTCCTGCTCGTCCATCTCTCACCTCCAGCGGCAGTATACGCACGGGATGAGGCGGGGTTGTGAACCGGGTGTGAAAGAGCGGTGGCAGTGCTATCGCGACGACAGCGCGGGACGCTGCCCGAGGAGGCGGCTCATGATGGGCCCGGCCATCAGCGACGTGACGAGCGCCATGACGACGATGGCAACGAAGATGCGCTCGTCGATGACCCCGTTGGCCAGCCCCACACCGGCCAGGATGATGCCCGTCGCACCCCGGGCGTTCAGCCCCGCGCCGATTGCCCACACCTCGCGGTCCAGCGGCATGCCGGCCGCCTTCGCGCCCAGGAGGACCGCCCCCACCTTGCTGACGCACGCCACGATCAGGATGACGAGGACCAGCGGCAGATCGAAGTGGGTGAGGAAGTTGGCGGACATTCCCATCGAGATGAAGAAGATCGGCGCAAAGCTCATCACGACGTGGCCGAGGGCGTCGTGCGCTTCTCTCTGTCGCTCCCCGGCGTCGCTGAGCGCGACGCCCATCAGGAACGCGCCGAGAAACGCGTGGATGCCCAGCGCCTCCGAGGCGCTGCTGGCCAGGAGCACGAGCAGCGCGGTCACGGCGATGTATCCGCTCGGCCAGGCGACATGCGGCTGCATGCGCCGGAGCGCCGGCGGCCCGAGCCAGCGCCCGAGGCCGAGGATCGCGACGAACAGGAACAGGACGAGCGCGCCGTTCACGACCAGGCTTCCACTGGCGGCAGGACTGGACGGTGCGATGTCGCTCAGGATGACGGCGAACAGGGTCCAGTTGACCAGGTCGTCCACGATCGTCGCGCTCATGATCACCGCGCCAATGGGCCGGTGCAGCAGCCCGAGATCCATGAGGATCCGGGCGATCACCGGGTTGGCCGAGTTCGCCAGGTTCATCCCGATGAAGAGCGCGAACGACAGGAAGTGCGTCTGAACCGCCGGCCCCCAGAACGAGGCCGGCAGCCCGTACACCAGGCCCACACCGGCCGCGATAGGCAGCAGCGTGCCGATGCCGCCGATGCAGACGGCCTTCCGGCCGAACGCCTTGAGCTCCGAGAGATCGACCTCGAGGCCGGCGTAGAACAGAAAGAAGAGCATCCCGAGCTTGGTGACCGCCTCGCGGACAACGGTGACGTTCGCCGACGAGAGAAACAACCCGTCGTAGACAGACGGCGCCAGCCATCCGAGAATCGTGGGCCCCAGCACAATCCCGCCGAACATCTCGCCCACCACTGCCGGCTGCCTGAACCGGCGCATCGTCTCGCCGAACACCACCGCGCACCCCAGCATCGTCGTCAGCTGCAGCGCGAGCGTGACGAACTCCTGCGAGCTCATGCGTCCGCGCCGTCGGCATGCCGGCGGAGGCGCTCGCGCCGCGATTTCTCGGCCGACGCGTAGGCGCCATTCAACTGGAACAGGCGGGCGGCGATGAGCAGGAAGTTGATGCCCAGGATGGTGGGCAGGATCAGCAGCCCGTCGTATCTGGCCCAGTCGATCCAGAACAGGATGGGCGCGGCGATGATGAGCGCGAGTGCGCCCCAGGTGTTCAGACGCGTCGTCCGGGGATTGCCCTCGAGCGCGGCCGTACGGGAGGGGTGCACGATTGTGAGCAGCGGCGGGTGCGCGCGCCCGCCGGCGTCGAAGAGGTCGAAGCGGACTGCGGGTGCGTCCTCGACACACGCCCGGCAGAACGTCTCCGCGGCAGGCAGCGAGTCGAAGATCAGGCAGGTGACTTCCTCCGGAGAGGCGAACGTCGCACCCGCGGCGTCACAGGGAGCGCCCGAGTCGAACTGCTTCGCGAACGCGACGAATTGCCCGGCCCGGATGATGTCGGTCCAGTTCGAGGGGCGGCGTTCGGGGTCGTAGACGCGAAGGGTCTGCATCAAGAGCGCCGCTGGATCCTAACACTGCCGCGCGCCGCGATAGACTTGACGCTCCATGGCAGAGCGATTCGAGATCGGCATCGACACGTTCGGAGACGTCACCCTTGCGCCGGACGGCACGCCCCACACCCAGGCCCGCGTGCTTCGCGACGTCCTCGACGAAGCCGTGCTCGCAGACGAGGTGGGGCTCGACGCCTTTGGCGTCGGCGAACACCATCGGCGCGACTTCGCTATCTCCGCGCCGGAGGTCGTCCTTGCCGCGGTTGCGGGCCGGACGCGCCGGATCCTGGTCGGGTCGGCAGTCACCGTTCTGAGCACGGACGATCCCGTCCGCGTCTACCAGCGGTTCTCGACCCTCGACGCCTTGTCGAACGGCCGCGCCGAAGTGATTCTCGGCCGCGGGTCGTTCACGGAGTCCTATCCGCTCTTCGGCTACGACATGGCGCGCTACGAGGAGCTCTTCGAGGACAAGCTGTCGCTCTTCGCGGAGCTGCTCAAGGGCGGTCAGGTGACGTGGAGCGGGACGACGCGTACGGCCGTGTCGGGCGTGGT
>JANPJN010000176.1:0-1943 GCA_031425515.1 Acidobacteriota bacterium
CGAGACCCAGGGGCCGCCGGCCGCCGTGGCCCACGACGCATCAGGCACGGGCGAGCGCCGGGACGCGAAGCGTCCGGATCGGCGGCAGACACTTGCCCGGGGCAGGCGCGCCAGCGACTGGCTGCGCACGCACTGACGTCCCCGCGTCCAGCGCGGCGATGACCTACACTGCCGGCATGCGACCGAACCCGGGCATGCTGATACGGGTCACGCCCACCTGCCATATTGGGAACTCCTGGCGCCGGCTGCGGTGATCACTGCTCTCGTCGTCGCGGCGCGCATCCTCGCCAATCCCCTCTCCAACGTCTTTCAGAAGCAGCTCGCCCAGCGGCAGGTCGGCCCGCTCTTCGTGGTCGGGGCCACTCACGCGCTTCTGACGATGCCGGCCCTGCTGCTCCTCGCCGTGGGGCCGACGCTGCCGACGCGCCCAGGATTCTGGGCGAACATGGCGCTCGCCGCGGTGCTCGCGGTGGCTGGCAACGCCACGCTCGTCCTGGCCCTGGAGCGTGGGGATCTGTCGGTACTCGGCCCCATCAATGCGTTCAAGGCGCTCGTCAGCATGGTCCTGGCGACGGTGCTGATCGGCGAGTTGCCCACGCCGGCGGGGCTCGCCGGCATGTTCCTGATTGTCGGCGGCACGGTCTTCGTCATCGATCGGAAACCAGACGAGCGCTCCGGGCCGGCCCTGCGTGGGTTCCTGGGCGACCCGGCCGTGCGCCTGCGGTTCGCGGCGCTCGGCCTCTCGGCCACCGAGGCGGTGTTCCTGAAGCGGGCCATCCTGCTCTCCTCCCCGCTCGCGTCACTCGTGTGGTGGTCCATCCTCGGATGCGCGGTGGCCGGTTTGATCCTCGCGACCGGGTATCCCGATCGCATCAGAACGGAGTTGAAGCATGCCCGCCTCCAGTGGCGCACGTTCGTGTGGCTGGCGGTCACCACGGGGCTGATGCAGGGCGCCACGCTTTTCGCCTTCCGGTCGTTGCAGGTGGGCTACGCGCTCGCGCTGTTTCAACTGTCGGCGCTTGTCAGCGTGCTGCTGGGGTATCGGTATTTCGACGAGCGGCGCATCGGCCGGCGGCTGATCGGCGCGGCCGTCATGGTGGCGGGGGCGGCGCTGATCGTCATGGCCGGGCACCGCGGCTGACGCTCAGTCGCACCGCCTGACTGCGCCCAGCGGCGTCCGGATTGCTTAGCGGTTCTGGAGGACGGAGGATCACACGATGCCCGAGGCAGTGCGCAAACAACCGCTCGACAACGACCAGGACACCCGTAAGGACAGCGCTCAGAATGACGGGCTGCCGCCCTCGGCGCACCCACCCGTCAGGCCGGACGAACCAAAGCCGCTGGATGATGCGGCGGTGCCGCCCCTCACGGAACCGAACGAGACGAAGGGCGGTTGATGCGGAAGGGAGTCAGCGCGCTGCGGAAGGGAGTCAGGGCGCGGGTGTGACGACGGCCTGGCGCGCGGCGTTCGCGAGCTTCTGGCTGATCAGTCCGAGAAGCGCCGCGGCGGTCACTGGCTTGACAAGGTAGTCGGCCCCGAACGCCGCCGCCTCGGCCTGCAGCACGGAGTCGTCGAACCCGCTCACCACAATGGAGGGAATGCGGCAGTTGCCTGTCGCGATGAGCTGCAGTCCATTGAACGCGCCCAGGCGCACGTCCGCAATCAGGAGGTCCGGGGTGTCTTCTCTGAGCGCCCGGCGCCCTTCCTCGAACGTACTTGCCAGCATCACCTCATGCCCGCCACGTTCGAGCACATCCTTGGTCACGGTCAGGTATCCGATGTCGTCGTCTACAACCAGGATGCGAGCGGACATACTGCTGGGGAGTGCAATGTTTACGCCATGAGTCCGACAGTATTGTCCAGCCGATATCCCGCGCTGCCGCCGTGTTGTTCCGCCTCGGGCGAGACTTTCCGCGAATTTCTGGGACTATTGTCCTCGCAA
>JANPJN010000177.1:0-1788 GCA_031425515.1 Acidobacteriota bacterium
GGCGGCGGCCACGTCAGGACGGTAGGTGCCAAGCGTGGCGGATCCGACGAAGACGGGACTGCCGCCGGCGATCGGATAGGCCCAGACGTCCACGGCGTTCACGCCGGTGCCCGCCACCGAGGCGGCGTCGAGGGCCCATCCCGCCACACGGATGTTCTGCGAGATGTTCTGACCCTGGCCCGGCAGGTCCACAGCCATGCGCGGCAGGGACTGCGGCGCGAGCACGGTGACGCGGACCGACGCCGAGTTGTTGAAGGTGTAGGTCACCGTGCTGTGCGCATACACGATGAGGTCGTAGCTTCCGGCCGGCAGCGTGCCCGCGAGCGAGTAGCCGCTCGCCCCGAAGCGCGAGCTGCCGAAGGCGGCGCCGACATCGGGGCGCGCGACGCCCAGTTCGGCGACACCGGCGAAGATGGGCGCGGCGCCGGTCGTCGGATACGCCCAGACCTGCACCGAATCAATCCCGCCGCCCGACGGAGCGCCGAGGTCGATCGCCCAGCCGCCGATTGAAAACGTGTTGGCGACGGTGGAACCCGTTCGTGGCAGGTCGATGTTCATACGCGGCGCCGTGACGGGCGCGGGCGGCGGTGGCGCCGGTGCGGGGGTCGGGGCCGGCGTCGGCGCGGGCGCAGGCGTGGTGGGCCCGGACACCCCGGTGCCCTCGCTCGACGCGAACTGGCCGCTGATGGCCGCGAACACGCTCGAGGTGACGACGAGCCACTTCTTCTCGCTTCGGCTGGCCGCGACACGGGGGTTGTAGTTGCCGTCGTTCCTGTCCGGCGCCGGCTTGAGCGGCCGCACGTCGGTGGTGTTGGTCAGCACGAACCCGTTGTCCACCGGATCGCCGGTGCCCCGGATGCTGATGGCTGCATCTTCCCAGTTGCGGCCGTGCGTCACGAGCAGGAACTCGCCCGAGGGGCGGTTGTAGTCGATGTCGAGCGCGTCGTAAGCGACGTAGTAGGACGAGATGACGCGCAGCCCGCCGACGAGCGACGCATCGCCGCCGTTGATGACCTGCCCGTAGAACGCGGCCCCCCGGCTGTGCGAGTGGTGCCACACGATCAGGTATTGCGCCGTCGCGGAGTTGTAGGTGACAGACGGAATCCGGCTGGCCACATTGGTGGCGAACTGCTGGATGTCGCCGACGAAGGCGCCCGTGCCAGCCTGCACGCGGCGGCCCGACACATAGCCGTAGTTGCCGGTGCTGTAGGAGGCGTAGGCGACGTAGAACTGATCCGTGTCCGGGTTGTACGCAATCGACGGCTCCCGGTCCCAGTCGCGCGACCCGGTGGAGATCAGCATCAGACCGCCGAGGGGGGCGCCTGCCGCGCTGACGCGCTGCGCGTGGATGTCGTCGGTTACGCCGAAGCTGCCGACCCACGACACCAGGAACTCACGACTCGCCGTCGAGTACCCGATGGCCGCACCCGCAAGCCACGAGCTGCCACCGGGACCGATCGCGATGTCGCCGCCGATCGGCGTCCCGTCCAGGCCGACGAGCCGCCCCCGCACGTACGCAAGATTCCCAATCGTCTCGTGCCACGTGACGAGGTAGCTGTCCGCGCCGAACTCCACGCGCGGGTTCTGCACGTAGCCCAGGGACACGTTGATCCGCATCGCGGCGAGGATGCCGCCCGAGGCGTCCATCAGATGCCCTTCGATGAACCCGTTGCCGGCCACCTGCAGCCAGCGGTTGTTCAGCGGATCGTGCGCGACGTCGGGCAGGATGACGGGGCCGGTCGTGCCGCCGAGATTGAACGTGGCGCCGGACCTGACCGCCTGGGCGGC
>JANPJN010000178.1:0-17030 GCA_031425515.1 Acidobacteriota bacterium
CCGCCGCGGCGGCCGACGTCCTGCCCTTCAAAGCGACCGAGCGGACGCTGCCCAACGGCCTCAAGGTGATCGTCGTGCCGACGGGCTTTCCAAACCTCGTCAGCATCCAGATTCCGGTCCAGACCGGGTCGCGCAACGAGGTGGAGCCGGGCAAGTCGGGGTTCGCCCACTTCTTCGAACACCTGATGTTCCGCGGCACGCCCCAGACGTCCCCCGCGAAGTTCCGCGAGACCATGGGACGCGCCGGCGCCAGGGACAATGCCGGCACCGGCGACGACTACACGAACTACTACGCCACCTTCGCGAAGGAGCACACGGAGCGGATTCTCGCGCTCTATGCCGACGCCTTCCAGCATCTCGCCTACTCCGAAGCGGACTTCAAGACCGAGGCGCAGGCGATTCTCGGGGAATACAACAAGAACAGCGCGACGCCGATCCGGAAGCTCATCGAAGCGCAGCGTGAGCGCTACTTCCAGACCCATACCTACAAGCACACGACCATGGGCTTCATCGCCGACATCGAGCGGATGCCGGGCGAGTACGAATACTCCAAAGTGTTCTTCCAGCGATGGTATCGCCCGGAACTGACGACGATCATCGTCGCCGGTGACGTCACGCCCGAGCAGATTCTTCCCATGGTCGAGAAGTACTGGGGGGCCTGGAAGCCCGCGGCGGTCGCTGCGACGCGCATCCCGACGGAGCCTGACCCGAAGGGCCCGTTCTACGTCCATGTGCCCTGGTCGAGCGACACGCTGCCCTACGTCACCGTCGCGTTTCCGTCGCCGGCCTTTGGCGAGACCAGCCGGGACTCCGCGTCGCTCGACATTCTGGCGGCGCTGTTCTTCGGGCCTACGTCCGATCTGTACAAGAAGCTCGTCGTCTCCGAGCAGAAGGTTGACTCGCTCGACGTGGACGTTCCGTCCAACATCGATCGATCGCTCTTCACCATCGTCGCGCGCCTGAAGACCCCGGGGGATGCGGTGTATGTGCGCGCTCAGATCCTCGCGACCGTGGCGTCTGCCAGAGCGGCGGTTGTGCCGGCGCAGCGGCTGGCGGATGCGAAGTCCTACAACCGGTATGCCTTCGCACGGACGCTGGACAGCACGGAGCGAATCGCCGCGGTGGTGGCCGGGTTCGCCGCATACAAGCGGTCCTACGGCACCGTGAATGCCTACTACCAGACACTCGACGCCCTGACCCCCGAGGATTTGCAGGGCGCGGCACGACGCAACTTCACGGACGCCGGCATGATCGTCACGACGCTGTCGAAGGATCCGCTGCCCGCGGGCATCGAGCGTGCGCCGGCGATGGCCACCATATCGGCAGCACCCGGCGTGGCGCCGACCGCTGCGCCGACGGCCTCCGCACCCCCTCGCGCACTCGCTCAGCCAACCGCTCCGTCGCCCGCTTCGCTACCTGCCGGCTCCGGGCCGTCTGCCGACCTTCGCCTGATACAGCAGAAGTCGGTGCTCCCTCAGTTGAACGTCAAACTTCTCTTTGCCGTGGGCTCGTCACACGATCCTGCCGGCAAGGAGGGGCTCGCCTCCCTGACCGCCGCCATGATTGCGGAAGCCGGCTCGCGCGCGATGACGATCGATCAGATCGAAGCGGTGCTCTATCCGATGGC
Source organism: Acidobacteriota bacterium (assembly GCA_031425515.1). GTDB lineage: Bacteria > Acidobacteriota > Vicinamibacteria > Vicinamibacterales > 2-12-FULL-66-21 > JALZOC01. The sequence goes on from JANPJN010000178.1 coordinate 1,628, forward strand.
CGGGTCGTTCGCCACCCGCGCGGACAAGGAGATGACGACCTTCACGGGCATCATCCACCGCGACCATTGGAGGCAGTTCCTCGCGACCGTGGTGCCCCAGCTGACGGAGCCGGGCTTCCGCGACGACGATTTCCGGAGACTCAAGGACGCCCAGTTGAACGCCCTGGTGCAGGATCTCCGCTCGAGCAACGAGGAAGAGCTCGGGAAGGAACGGCTCCAGACGAACGTCTTCCGCGGGACGCCGTATGCACACCCGGCGCTCGGTACGGTCGCCGGCCTGACCGCCGTGACGCTGGACGACGTGCGGCAGTTCGCGAAGGGCATGTTCACGCGGGCGAACCTGACGGTCGGCGTGAACGGCGACGCGCCAGAGGAGATGCTCACGGCGCTGAAGGGGGCACTGGCGACGCTGCCGGCCGGTCAGGCGACGCCGCGCGCCGCCGTGCGTGGCACCCGGCCCTCCGGCATGGACGTCGAGATCATCGAGAAGGACACGCGTGCCACGGCCATCTCGTTCGGCCTTCCCATCGCCGTCACGCGCGCGCATCCAGACTTCGCGGCGCTCAATGTCGCGCGGGCCTGGCTGGGGGAACATCGCATCTCGTTTGGCCGGCTTTACCAGCGGCTGCGCGAAGTCCGCGGGATGAACTACGGCGACTACGCCTACATCGAGGCGTTTCCGGGCGGCATGTTCCAGTTTTTCCCGGATCCCAACATCGCCCGCCAGCAGCAGCTCTTCGAAATCTGGATCCGCCCGGTCGTCCCGGCCAACACCCACATGGCGCTGCGGATTGCCGTCCACGAGCTGGACGCACTGATCGGCAAGGGACTGACGCGGGAGGAATTCGAGGAGAAGCGCGACTACCTGCTGAACAACGTCTTCGTCATGACGGCGCGCCAGGATCAGCAGCTCGGCTACGCGCTCGACTCGCAGTGGTACGGGATCGGGGAGTTCACCGCCACGATGCGCACGGCGCTCCAGTCGCTCACGGTCGAGCAGGTCAACGCCGCCCTTGCGAAGCACCTGAGTGCCCGCGATCTCTCGGTCGTGATCATCACGAAAGAGGCGGCGGCGCTGAAGCAGGCGCTCGTCTCCGACGCCGTGTCCACCATCAAGTACGACGGGGAGAAGCCGGCCGCTCTGCTCGCGGAGGACGCGACCATTGGCGCCATGAAGCTGAATATCGCGGCGGATCGTGTGCGCATCACGCCGGTGTCGGACGTCTTCGCAAAGTAGCCGCCTGTCAGCGAAGGCGCGACACAGCCGCGGCGACCCTGGCGCGCAGCGCCGCGTCAGGACCCTCAGCCGGCAGGCGCAGGGCGCTGTCGAAGGCCTCGCTGTACCACTTGATCCAGGCGGCCACCACCTGCCGCTCTGTCTCAGCGGCGGCCTCACGATCCCCGGCGTTCGCGACGAGCGCCTCGCCCTGGCTGCGTTCGAGCGCCAGGCGGGCCGCGGCCGCACTCGCCAGCAGGTCCACCACCGTCTCGGCATCCCGCGACGTCGCCGACGCCAGCATCCACGCCGTCGTCCCGGTCGCAATCCCGACGTGCTGCATCTCGGTCGCGCTGGTCTTGTCGAGCCGATCCTGGTTGGTGTGGTAGTAGCGATCGGTGAAGTGCCAGCCGAGGAGCGATGGGATGCCGGCCGCGGCAAAGACTTCGTGATCGCTCCCCCCCTCGTAGGGATTGGTGCGGACGGTCCACCCCGCGTCTCGCGCGCGGCGGCGGCAGACGGCCAGGTAGAGGTCGTTCAGCAGGGTGCCCCGCAGGGCCTGCGGCGTCTGGCCCGAGGGGCCGGACGCCCACTCGCTGGGCGGATCCGACGGGCGCGCCCAGACGGCTGAAGGGTCGGCCTGCTTCTCGACGAGAAACGAGCCGCCGGTCTTGGTGGTGTCCTCCCCCGTCATATCGAGGGCAAACATGTACTGCACGCCGCGGCCGTCCGCCGAGTGCGCGCGAAGCCACTCGCGGCTTCCACGGATCTCGTCCACCCACAAGAAGGTCATGGTGCGCTCCGGCGGGGGCAGCGCCCCGGACCGGATCGCCTCCGACAGCGCCCGTGCCATCGCATACAAGGTGCCGCAGCCACTGGCGTTGTCGTTCGTGCCCGGCTCCTGGAGGTGGGCGGCCAGGACGATATGTTCGGAGGGACGGGAGCGGCCGCGAAGCTCGGCGATCAGGGTGCGGTGGGGCCCTTCGTAGAACGTGGACGCGATCTGCACTCTGACGCTGACCGGGCCACGGCCGAGACGCTGACGCATGCGCTGGGACGACCGCCAGGACGCCTTGAAGCCGAAGCTCCGCGCCGCGGCGTCGTAGGGGATGGTGTCCCACTGCAGCACGTTCTGCTCCTCCTCCGACAGCGCGCGTCCCGAAGGCCGGACGTAGGCCGCGATGCCCGTCGAGATCACACCTGCCGCGCCGCGTTTCAGCACCGCCTCCCGCCAGACGCGGCCAAGCGGTGCATCCGTGAGGACGACCGCGCCCCCAATCGTCTTGCCGGCATAGTCGGCGGCCGAGGCCGCGCCGACGTCCACGAGCGGCGCCACGAGACCCGCCGGGACCGTCGAGAACGAGTTGACGGCCAGCGAGACCTGGTCCTGTTCGCGCGAGAGCAGCGCCGGCTCGGTCTCTCCGTCGAAGGTCACCGTGCCGACCCGGTAGTCCCACCCCGGCCGCTCGGCGGGATATTCCTCGACGCGGACGGCGGCAGTCGCGTCGCGCGCCGCGCTAAACCCCGCCGCCAGCAGACGCTGACGGATCTGATCGATGGCCGCGTTGTAGGAGGGGTTCCCCGCCAGCCGCCAGGTGCCGTCCATGGCGGCCGTGACGTCGAGGGCTGCCGCCCGCTCGACACGCGTGGTCAGCGCGCGATAGGCGCGCTCCGCGGACGGAGGCAGCGAAGGGGTCGCCTGCCGGGAAGACGACCCGAGGACGACAGAGGCCAGCAGCGCGACGAGCGCAAGCGCCGCGACGCGCCTACTCGGAAGGAACCACATCGAGGCGGGAGAAGTCGAGGAAGAGCTCGACGCCAGACGTGTCGCGATCCGACGTCTCGGCGCGACGGCCCGGGCAGGTCAGCGGCCCGGCGGCGGAGGACAGGGGACCGTGATAGCGCAGGGCCACCTCGGGCGCGACGTAGCCGACCTTCGTTCCCGACACCATGACGGCGATGGCCCTGGGAAAATAGCGATGGTCGCTGTGGGGCACCAGGGTTGCGTTGAACGAGGCCGGCAGGGGGTGGGCCCGATCGACGTACGCGAGCCCGCCGACCACCGGAATCCGCTGCAGCACCGGGAGATCCGCCACGGCCCGATCTTACCGGAATCGAGCGCCGGCGGGTGGCCCTAGATCCGCGGCAGCGTGACCTCCAGCTGCTTCAGGTATTTGCCCTTCTTGTCGGCATACGATACCTCGCACGGCTCGTCGCTCTGGAAGAAGAGGACCTGCGCAAGCCCTTCGTTGGCGTAAATCCGCGCGGGCAGCGGGGTCGTATTGGAAATTTCGAGTGTCACGGTGCCCTCCCACTCCGGCTCGAACGGCGTGACATTGACGATGATGCCGCAGCGCGCGTAGGTGGACTTGCCGAGACAGACCGTGAGCACGTCCCGCGGGATGCGGAAGTACTCGATCGACCGCGCGAGCGCGAAGGAGTTCGGCGGCACGATGCAGACATCGGTCTTCACGTCCACGAACGACCGCGGGTCGAAGTTCTTCGGGTCGATGACGGTGTTGTTGATGTTCGTGAACACCTTGAACTCGTCGGCCACGCGGAGGTCGTACCCGTAGGACGAAAGCCCATACGACACGACCCCCTCGCGGACCTGCCGGTCCTCGAACGGCTCGATCATGCCGTGTTCGAGCGCCATCTTCTTGATCCAGCGATCCGGCTTGATAGACATCAGGGTTCAATCACTCTTAGCTCTGAGCTCTCAGCTGTCGGCTGACGGCTGTCGGCGTGCGTTTAGCGCAGTTCCAGGCCTGAGAAGAAGTAGCCCAGTTCGAACGCGGCCGTCTCCGGCGCGTCCGACCCATGGGTGGCGTTGTTCTCGATTGAGCGGCCGAACTCCTTCCGCAGCGTCGCGGCGTCGGCTTTGGCGGGATCGGTCGCGCCCATGAGCGTGCGCCACTTCTTGATGGCGTCCGGCGCCTCGAGCGCCAGCACGACGGCCGGTCCCGACGACATGAACGAGGTCAGGCTCCCGAAGAACGGCCGCTCCCGGTGGACGGCGTAGAAACCCTCAGCCTCGGCCTGGGACAGGTGGACCATGCGCATGGCACGGATCTGGAATCCTTCGGCTTCGATACGCTGGAGAATGCGGCCGGTGAAGCGTGCGGCGACCGCGTCTGGCTTGATGATGGCAAATGTGCGTTCCATATCCGACGAATTATAGTCGGAGACACACACGAAAGACACAGAAGGGGCCGAGGATGAGCAACGATACCGCCGGGAGCGCCGTTCCGCCGGGCGACGATCACATGGGTGCGGTCGAGGGAGACACGGCGGCGGCGCCCGAGGCCGGCAACGCCAACGCCACGGAGGTGGATGAGCAGGGGCTGCCGAAGGATCCCCTCGCCATCTGCGAAGATGTGCTCGGCGCGAACGTGGACGGAGCGGAAGGGGGCTGAGCTCGAGGCCGTCGCTACTTCAGCGACTCCATGATCTCGTCCAGGACCTCGCGTCCAGGCCGAACCCGCTCGAGCGGCAGGGTGGCAAGGGGTTCGTCCACCAGATTCAGCAGCGTGACGAAATCGCGTTTGGCCGGCTCGATGTAGAGGATCCCGGTGGCAAACTCACCGCGCGATGATGTCTCCTGGATGAGCCGGACCGCCTGTTGCTTGTCGGTCGGATCGTAATCCGGCGCCACCTTCTTCAGATACAGCTTCGATCCGTCGTGCATGGCCACTTCGGTCGTCGTGCCGGGCTCGTACTCGACGGTGATGTCGTCGAAATACGGTACGAAGCTGACCTCCCCGAGCGGCTCGTCGTGGTCCTTCGCATAGGCGTAGCTCTTGGTGGAGCCCTCGTGGTCGTTGAAGGTCACGCAGGGGGAAATGACGTCGATGAGGCACGTGCCCCGGTGGCTCAGCGATGCCTTGAGAATCGCCAGCAGCTGCTTCTTGTCGCCGGAGAACGAGCGCGCGACGAACGACGCGCCCAGCTCGATCGCCATGGCGCAGGTATCGATCGGCTGCAACTCGTTCACGACGCCGTTCTTCAACGTGGATCCGACATCGGCGGTCGGCGAAAACTGCCCCTTGGTGAGCCCGTAGCAGCCGTTGTCCTCGATGATGTAGATGATGGGCACGTTGCGGCGCATCAGGTGCACGAACTGCCCGATGCCGATCGCCCCCGTGTCGCCGTCGCCACTGACGCCGATGGCGAGCAGGCCCCGGTTGGCCAGCACGGCGCCGGTGCCGACCGACGGCATGCGCCCGTGCACGGAATTGAAGCCGTGCGACCCGCCGAGGAAGTAGGCCGGGCTCTTGCTGGAGCACCCGATGCCCGAGAGCTTCACGACCCGCCGGGGATCGATCCCCATCTCGAAGAACGCGTCGATGATCCGCTCGGAGATCGCATTGTGGCCGCACCCGGCACAGAGCGTCGTCTTGCCGCCGCGATACGGCGTCAGCTCGAGGCCGATGCGGTTGGTCTTCTTCGGTGGAACTGCCGGGCCGCTGCTCATCTCAGGCTCTCCGCGCGCACCAGCCGGGTCATTCGCGTCCCGCCATCAGGCCGGCCGCCGCGAGCGGCGCCGTGTCCGGCGCGGCCGCCGCGACCCCTTCCTGCGCGAGGATGGCATCGGTAATCGACCGGGCGTCAATGGGCAGGCCGTTGTAGTGGAGGACCTTCCGAAGCGCCCCCACCGACGAAGCCTCGAGGTCAAGGCGCATCAGGCTGTACATCTGTGCGTCACGATTCTGTTCGACGACGTAGACGCGCGCATGGCGCGCCACGAAGGCGCCGAGGTCTTCGGTGAACGGATAGGCACGCAGGCGCAGGTAGCTGGTCCGAATCCCTGCCTCCCGTTCCAACTGGTCCCGGCTTTCGATGATGGCCCAGTGGCTCGTCCCGTAGCCGATGATGGCGACGTCGGCCTCGGGCACCTCTACCACCTCCGGGCGGGGCACATGGGTGCGCGCCGTCTGGAACTTGCGGTCGAGCCGATCCATGTTCTGCACGTAATCGTCGGGCCGTTCGCTGTACTGCCCCTTGTCGTTGTGGCCCGATCCGCGCGTGAAGTACGGCGGCATCCCGTCGCCGGGAATCGTCCGCCAGGGGATCCCGTCGCCGTCCACGTCGCGATAGCGCCCCCACTCCCCTGTCCGTGCCACGACGTCGGCCGTGAGCCGCTTGCCGCGGTCGGGCGCCGACTCGGGATACCTGAACACCGGCGACATCCAGGTATTCATCCCGAGATCCAGATCGCTCATCACGAACACGAGCGTCTGGAAGCGCTCGGTCAGATCGAAGGCCTGCATCGCCATCTCGTAGCACTCCTCGACCGAGGCCGGAATGAGGAGGATGTGCTTCGCATCGCCGTGCGACAGCATGGCGGTCTTGAGGATGTCTCCCTGCGCCGTCCGCGTCGGCAGCCCGGTAGACGGCCCGACCCGCTGGACGTCGAAGACGACGCCCGGCAGTTCGGCATAGTACGCAAGCCCCGCAAACTCGGACATGAGCGAGATGCCGGGGCCCGAGGTCGACGTCATCGCGCGCGCGCCGGCCCAGCCCGCCCCGAGCACCATGCCGATGGCGGCAATCTCGTCCTCGGCCTGCACGATCGCGAACGTCGCCTTGCCGGTCGCCTGGTCTCGGCGGTACTTCCGCATGTACCCGATGAGCGATTCGGGGAGCGACGACGAGGGGGTGATGGGATACCACGCCACGACCGTCACTCCCGCCATCATGCAGCCGAGCGCCGCGGCGGCATTGCCCTCGACGAGGATCATGCCGCCCGTGCCGTTCATCCGCTCAGCGTAGTACGGGTCGCCCTTCGTCAGATGCGCAGCGGCGAACGCGGCGCCTGCCTCGAGCGCGGCCGTGTTCAGCTCGATCGCCTTCGTCTTCTTCCCGAGCTGGCGGCGCAGTGCGTGCTCCATCTCCTTCAGATCGATCGCGAGGAGCTGCGACAGCACCCCGTCGTAGATCATGTTCTTCACGAGCCGCCGCAGTCGGGCGTCCTTGCAGAACTCGCCGACCAGACGGTCGAACGGCACGGGGTAGAACGTGAGGTCGGTCCGCAGCGCCTGCAGTGCGAGCGGCTCGTCGTAAATCACGGCCGCACCCGCCTCGAGCGACAGCACGTCTTCCTTCGCCGTCTCGGGGTTCATCGCCACCAGGACGTCGATCTCCTTCTTCCGGGCGATGTAGCCGTGCTGGTTGGCGCGGATGGTGTACCAGGTCGGCAGGCCGGCAATGTTCGACGGGAACATGTTCTTGCCCGACACCGGGACGCCCATCTGGAAGAGGGATCGGAGGAGCACCAGGTTGGCCGTCTGGCTGCCGGACCCGTTGACGGTGGCTACCTGGATGCTGAAGTCGTTGACGACGCGGCGAACTGCGGGGTGCGTGGCGGCCCTCCTGGACCACTCCCTCACGAGAGAGGGCATGCCCTTCGCCGTGAAGCAGCTGGATGGGAAATGAAGATAACGCGCGTGACCTGAAATTATAGCGCGCTTTTGACGGCCGCCCCGAGATCCGCCGGGCTCTTGACCACGTGCACGCCGGCCTTCTCGAGAGCCGCCATCTTCTCGGCCGCGGTGCCCGTGCCCCCCGAGATAATCGCGCCGGCGTGCCCCATCCGGCGGCCGGGGGGAGCGGTCTGGCCGGCGATGAAGCCCACCACCGGCTTGGTGAAGTGCTGGGCGATGAACGCCGCGGCGTCCTCCTCCGCATTGCCGCCGATCTCCCCGATCATGACGACCGCCTCGGTCGCCGGGTCGCCGGCAAACAGACTGAGCGCGTCGATGAAGCTCGTGCCGATCAGCGGGTCTCCCCCGATCCCGATACAGGTGGTCTGCCCCAGCCCGAGCTTCGTCAACTGATGGATCGCTTCGTAGGTCAGCGTGCCGCTCTTCGACACGATACCGACGCGGCCTTCGCGGCAGATGTGGCCGGGGATGATCCCGGCCTTCGCCTGCCCGGCGGTGATGAGTCCCGGGCAGTTCGGCCCGATGAGCCTCGTCTTGCTTCCGCGTACGACGGTCAGCGCCCGCATCATGTCGATCGTCGGAATGCCTTCCGTGATGCAGACCGCCAGCGGCACGCCCGCGTCGGCGGCCTCCATGATCGCGTCGGCGGCGAACGGCGGCGGCACGAAGATCACGGTCGCATTCGCGCCGGTCTCACGCACGGCGTCGGCGACGGTATTGAACACCGGAAAGCCCTCGTGCGTCGTCCCCCCCTTGCCCGGGGTCACGCCTCCGACGACCTGGGTGCCATAGGCCGCGGCCTGTTTCGCGTGGAAGGTCCCTTCCCGCCCGGTGAGCCCCTGGACGATGAGCCTGGTGCTCCTGTCGATGAGTACGGCCACTATTCAGACTCCCAACTCAAGATGACACACGTCCGTGCGGTCCGTCAGCGTCCGAGCGCGACGACCTTGTCGGCCGCCTCGCTCATCGTGTCGGCGGTGGCGAAGTTGAGGCCGCTTTGCTGGAGCATCAGCTTGCCCTGCTCCACATTGGTGCCTTCCATGCGAATGACGATCGGCACCGGCACGCCGAGCTCCTTCACCGCCGCAATGACCCCCTCGGCCAGCACGTCGCAGCGCAGGATGCCTCCGAAGATGTTGATGAGCACCGCCTTGACGCTCTTGTCCGACATCAGAATCTTGAAGGCGTTGCGGATCTGCTCGGCGTTGGCGCCGCCGCCGACGTCGAGGAAGTTCGCCGGCTCCCCGCCCGCCAGCTTGATGATGTCCATCGTCGCCATGGCCAGACCCGCGCCGTTGACCATGCAGCCGATAGTGCCATCGAGCTTGATGTAGTTGAGCGAGAACTTGGAGGCCTCGACCTCGAGCGGATCCTCCTCGGCAACGTCGCGCAGGTCACGAAAGGCCGGGTGACGGAAGAGCGCGGTGTCGTCGAAGGTCATCTTCGCGTCGAGCGCAAGGAGGTTGCCCTCCTCGGTGACGATGAGCGGGTTGATCTCGATGAGCGAGGCGTCGTTCGCGATGAAGGCGTCGTAGACCGCCGTCATCACCTTGCCGGCCTGCGCGACCTGCGGCCCCTCGAGCCCGAGCGCGAAGGCCAGCTTGCGCGACTGGAACGGGCTCAGACCCACGCCCGGGTGAATGAACTCCTTGAAGATGCGATCGGGCGTTTCCTCCGCGACCTTCTCAATCTCCACGCCGCCGTCCGGGCTGACCATCATCACGGGCCGCTCGGTGGCGCGGTCGATGACCACGCCGAGGTACAGCTCTCGCTTGATCCGGAGCCCCTGCTCGACGAGCAGGCGTTGCACGATCTGGCCGGACGGGCCGGTCTGGTGGGTCACCAGCCGCATGCCCATCATCGCCGCCGCAGCCCTGGCGGCCTCGTCGCGCCCCTTGACGACCTTGACGCCGCCCCCCTTGCCGCGACCGCCGGCGTGAATCTGCGCCTTGACGACGACCGTGCCGCCGCCCAGCCGGGTAGCGACCGCGGCAGCTTCGGCCGGGTCGACGATGACCTCGCCCGCCGGCACGGGCACGCCGTGCCGCGCGAGAATGGCCTTGGCCTGATATTCGTGAATTTTCATCCGTGCAGGACCTGAAATCGGAGATCGCCGGGGCACTCCGGCAGCCGTGACACCCTCGACGCGCGTTGCCGCCGACAACCGGCCGCGCCGCCGCTCTGGTAAATCATGTGCCGGGCCGGGCCGGTGAATCAAGCGCGCGCCGCGCGCTGCCTTGCGTGGCTGCGAACCGAGCAAGTACAATTGCGTGGATCCGGGAGTGCTGTGATGTCAACGTTTGGGCGTGTGTTCTCCTCGTCGGTTGGCACGAAGCTGCTGATCGGCCTCACCGGGCTCGGTCTCTTCGTCTACATGTTGCTGCACCTGGCGGGCAACGTGCTGATTTTCGCGGGGCCCGACACCTTCAACGAGTACTCCCACACCCTGATTTCCAACCCGCTCATTCTCCCGATCGAGGCCGGGCTGCTGGCGGTGTTCCTGCTGCACGTCTACAAGGCGGTCCGCAATTACCTCGCAAACAGCGCCGCACGGCCGCTCCGGTACGCGAAGAAGACTCCCGCCGGCCACACGAGCCGCAAAAGCCTGGCCTCGTCGACGATGATCGCGTCCGGCCTCATCATCTTCGTCTTCATCGTCATTCACGTCTGGCAGTTCCGTTTCGGGTCGTACTACGAGACGGGCGACGAGGTGGCGATCCGCGACCTCGCGAGGACGGAGTTCGAGGTGTTCAGCCATCCGGGCTGGGTCGCGCTCTATGTGGTCGCGACACTCCTCGTGGGCCTGCACCTGCGGCACGGGATCGCCAGCGGCTTCCAATCGATCGGGCTGGACCATCCCGTGTACACGCGGCGTCTCACGATGTGGAGCGTGATTTTCGCCGTCCTCATCGGCGGAGGCCTGGCCGTCATCCCGGTCTGGGTCTACCTGAGCCAGTGAGCCGGCTTCCTGACGTCGGATTCACCGTTCGGGCGACGGACGTCGCACCTCAGACATCGGACTTCAGACGTGCTTATGCTTGACTCCAGGATTCCCGGCGGCGCGCTCGAGGACAAGTGGGACCGCCATCGCTTCGACTCGAAGCTGGTCAACCCCGCCAACCGCCGGAAGTACACCGTCATCATCGTTGGAACCGGCCTGGCCGGCGCCTCGGCCGCCTCGTCGCTGGGTGAGCTGGGCTACAACGTCCTGAGCTTCTGCATCCAGGACAGCCCCCGCCGTGCGCACAGCATTGCGGCGCAGGGGGGCATCAACGCCGCCAAGAACTATCAGAACGACGGTGACAGCATCCAGCGGCTCTTCTACGACACGGTCAAGGGCGGGGACTATCGCTCGCGCGAGGCGAACGTGTACCGGCTCGCGCAGCTGAGCGTGAACATCATCGACCAGTGCGTCGCGCAGGGGGTGCCGTTCGCGCGGGAGTACGGCGGGCTCCTCGACAACCGGTCGTTCGGGGGTGCGCAGGTGTCGCGCACGTTCTACGCCCGCGGCCAGACCGGGCAGCAGCTGCTGCTCGGCGCCTATCAGTCGATGATGCGGCAGGTGGAGAAAGGATCGGTCCGATCCTTCCCCAACCGCGAGATGCTGGACGTGGTCGTCGTCAACGGCCAGGCGCGCGGCATTGTCGTCAGGAACCTGCTGACCGGCGCGATGGAGCGGTATGCGGCGGATGCGGTGCTCCTCTGCAGCGGCGGGTACGGCACGGCGTACTATCTGTCCACCAATGCCGTCAACTCGAACGTGACCGCGGCGTGGCGCGCGCACAAGCGCGGGGCCTTCTTCGCCAACCCGTGCTACACCCAGATTCATCCGACGTGCATTCCGGTGTCCGGCACGCATCAGTCCAAGCTCACCCTCATGAGCGAGAGCCTCCGCAACGACGGGAGGGTGTGGGTGCCGAAGAACAAGGGCGATGCCCGGCCGCCCGATCAGATTCCCGAAGCGGAGCGCGACTATTACCTCGAGCGGCGGTATCCGAGCTTCGGCAACCTCGTGCCGCGCGACGTGGCCTCGCGCAATGCCAAGTCGGTCTGCGACGAGGGCCGCGGGGTCGGCGACAGCGGGCTGGCGGTGTACCTCGACTTCGGCGACGCGATCCGACGCCTGGGTCCGGAGGTGATCAAGGCCCGCTACGGCAATCTCTTCGACATGTATACGAAGATCACGGACGACGATCCGTACACGAAGCCGATGCGGATTTATCCTGCCATCCACTACACCATGGGCGGATTGTGGGTTGACTACAACCTGATGAGCACCATCCCGGGGCTTCATGTGCTCGGCGAGGCGAACTTCTCGGACCACGGCTCCAATCGTCTGGGTGCGAGCGCGCTGATGCAGGGGCTCGCCGACGGCTACTTCGTCATCCCCTACACGCTGGCGAACTACCTCGGCGGCGCCTCCCTGCCGGCAGTCACGACGGATGACGATGCCTTCCGCGAAGCGGAGGCGTCGGCTCAGGATCAAATCGATCGCCTGCTGTCGGTCAAGGGGGCGCGAACGCCCCGGCAGCTGCACCGCGAGCTCGGCGCCGTGCTCTGGGACGATGTGGGGATGGCGAGGACGGACGCCGGACTGCGACGCGCGCTGGAGCGGATCCCCGCGCTGCGCGACGAGTTCTGGCAGAACGTCTCCGTGCCGGGGCCGAAGAACAATCTGAATAAGAACCTCGAGTACGCCGGACGAGTGGCCGACTACCTCGAGTTCGGCGAACTGCTCGCGCTCGATGCGTTGCACCGCACGGAGTCGTGCGGCGGGCACTTCCGCGAAGAGAGCCAGACGCCGGACGGCGAAGCGTTGAGAGACGACGAGCGGTACTCCTACGTCGCCGCATGGGAGTTCCAGGGGGTCGGCCGCCCGCCGGTGCTGCACAAGGAGCCGCTGGCGTTCGAGTACGTCAAGCCCAGTCAGAGAAGCTATAAGTGATGCGCATCCACCTCAAGGTCTGGCGTCAGGCCGGCCCCGGCGAGCCGGGGCGGCTGGTTCCGTACACCGCCGAGCACGTGTCTCCGGACATGTCGTTCCTCGAGATGCTCGACGTGGTCAACGAGGGCTTGATTGCGAACGGCGATGATCCGATCGCGTTCGACTCCGACTGCCGCGAGGGCATCTGTGGCACGTGCGGGTTCATGGTGGACGGCATCGCGCACGGCCCTGATCGGGGAACGACCGTCTGCCAGCTGCACATGCGTCGCTTCAAGGACGGGGATACCCTGACGCTCGAGCCCTGGCGCGCGAAGGCCTTCCCGGTGATCAAGGACCTCGTGACCGACCGCAGCGCCTTCGACCGGATCATCCAGGCCGGGGGCTACACGTCGATCAATGCCGGCGGGCCGCAGGATGGCAATGCCATCCTGATTCCCAAGATCCTGGCGGACAAGGCGATGGATTCGGCCGCCTGCATCGGCTGCGGCGCCTGTGTGGCGGCCTGCAAGAACGCCTCGGCGGCACTCTTCACCTCCGCGAAGGTCAGCCACCTCGCGCTGCTGCCGCAGGGCCAGGTGGAGCGCTACCAGCGGGTCGTCAGCATGGTCGAGCGGCACGACGGTGAGGGCTTCGGCAGCTGCTCGAACGAGGGCGAGTGTGAAGCCGTCTGCCCCAAAGAGATTCCTATTACGAACATTGCCCGCATGAACAGGGAATACCTCAAGGCCATGCTGGTCAACCGCGCCTAGATTCAGGAGTGCTGCATATGAGCGATCGTCGTACTTTCCTCAAGTCCGTGGCGGCCGTGGCGGTGGCCGGGAGCGGCGTGGCCTCGCGCGCCGGCGCGCAGACCGCGCCCGCAGCCGGCGCGGCTCAGCCGGCCGGGATTCGCAAGTCGATCCTGATCAACATGCTGCCGAAGGAGCTGCCGTATGCCGAGCGCTTCGCGCTCGCGCGCACGGCGGGCTTCGAGGCGATCGAGATGCAGACGATCTCGTCGCCCGATGAGGCGGCGGAGATTCGCGAGGGAGCCGTCAAGGCCGGTCTGCGGGTGCACTCCGTCATGAACTCGGATCACTGGCGGCTGCCGCTCTCGAGTGCCGACCCCGACGTGGTGAAGCGGAGCGTGCAGGGCATGGAGACGTCGCTGCGCAACGCGAAGCTGTGGGGCGCCGACGCCGTCCTCCTGGTGCCGGCCGTCGTCGATCCGAAGACACGTACAAGGACGCCTACACGCGCTCGCAGAAGGTCATCCGGGAACAGATCCTTCCCATCGCCCGCGAGGTGAATGTCGTCGTGGCGATCGAGGAGGTCTGGAACAAGTTCCTTCTGAGCCCGATCGAGTTCGCGCGCTACGTGGACGAGTTCGAGACGCCGCTCGTCCGGGCCTACTTCGACGTCGGCAATATTGTCTTCTACGCGTATCCGCAGGACTGGATCCGGACGCTGGGCCCGCGCATCGCGAAGGTGCACATCAAGGACTTCAGCCTGGACCGGGCCAACGGCCGATTCAGCTGGAAGAATGTCGGGGAGGGGGACATCGACTGGGTGGAGGTGCGGAAGGCACTCGCCGACATCAACTACTCGGGATACGTGACAACCGAAGTCAGCGGTGGAGACGCCGCCTACCTCACCGATCTTTCAGGGCGCGTGGATCGGTTTCTCGCGGGCGAGAAACCGTTCAAGGCCTGACGCCACCGATCAGCCGGCGTTCTCCGCCACGCTACGTCCTCACAAACGACGACGCGGGTGCCAGTCATCGACTGACACCCGCGTCACATCCTCAACCGACGAACAATCGACTTACCGCCCTACCGGGAAAACGTCAGCGGTGCGCTGCGGGCGCTGCCGGAGCTCCCCATCGAGCTGACGGTCGCCTGATAGTTGCCGGGGGCCAGGGCACTGAAAAAGGTGGCCCTGTTCACCGAGATATCACCCGCGGCGTCCGGCGCCGGCTTGCCGAGATCGGACGTGGCCACCGGCGTGGCCGTTGACGGGTTGGCCCCGCTTGCGAAGATCTCGAGACGGTAGCTCGTCACCGTGGCGTGATCGACCGACGCCTGGAAGACGATCGACGTCGGCGGCGACGAAGGTGCGGTCGTCACCGTGATGCTTCGCGCGGCCGAGCGGGTCTGCGCACCCGTGTTGTCGTAGGCCAATGCGGTGAGCGAATAGGTGCCCGCCGGCACGGATGCCCACGAGAAGCTGTAGGGCGCCGTCGTGTCGGTGGCGAGCAGCGACGCGCCCGAATAGAACTCGACGCGGGCGATGGTGCCGTCGGCATCGGCGGCCGAGGCCGCGATGGACACCGACGCGGGCGCGACGTACGAGGCCCCGTCGGCCGGGCTGGTCAGCGATACCGTAGGTGGCTGGTTCGGGGGCGGAGGCGGAGCACCGGTCCCGACAGTGAGGTTCTCGAGTACCGCCTCGGTGGTCGCGGAGGTGTTATGGCTGGTGGTTGCGATGCCGACATAGACAGAGTCAGCCATGGGCACAACGTCCGTGCCGAGCGAGACCCAGGTGACGCCGTCGGACGATCTGAACGCCTCGAAGTTCGCCCCTGTGCGGACCAGACGGACCCACCCGGGCGCCGTAGAAGCGACGCCCGTTCCCGACGTGGTGAAGCCGCCGGGATCGATGCGGCGGTGGAACCCGTAGCCGCCGCTGGCGGCCAACAGCGCAAACGCGTGCCGCGAGCCGGCAGTCAGCGATTCCCGGACCATGACACCGGTCTTCGACCACCCGTGCGCATTGGAGATGGAACGCACGCGCACCTTGACGTCCACGTCACCGGTGATC
>JANPJN010000179.1:0-2531 GCA_031425515.1 Acidobacteriota bacterium
AAACGATCAATGAATCCGGGTTCAAAATTGGCGGTGAGGCAGGGATTCGAACCCTGGGTACAGGTTTAAGCCCGTACAACGGTTTAGCAAACCGCCGCTTTCGGCCACTCAGCCACCTCACCGTGTAGAAATCGCTAGGGAACTTACGGATTTCGCCTGGCTCGACCGGTCACAGAGGCTGCACGGCGCCCACACTGTTCCCCAACCGGGCCGACGCCGCCTCGCAAGGCTCCATCGCTCACGACATTATAGCGATCGGAGAGGCTACGCGTCTTGTGGCGCTCACTTTCGTCATCGGCCTGTTGGTGAGAGCGGCTTTGTTGAGAAGCGCTTTGCTGAGATCCAACGCAATGAGTCAAGCCGGCCGAGGCCCCTACTGTTGCCATTCGCATCAGCGATGCTTCGGTCTGATGGCCGCGCTGTGGCGCGCGCGCTTGCTCTCGGCGATTTCGCCGATGATGACGCTCAGCGACCAGTAGCCCCTCACCATCCACTCGAGCCCGGGTCGCCCTTGAACGGGCCGACAACTTCAGGGGTGATCCATCCGCCATAGAAGCCGCCCGGCTGCGCCGCCACACGGATGCCGTCCACGTAACATTCGATGCGGCCCGGGTAGAAAGAGAGATGCCCGCGAAGCGCTTCGAACCCCGACCGCGGGTTCTCGTAAGACCACCCAACCGCATCGAGCACGACAGGTGCCGCCAGGATACTCCAGTAGTGGGCCGTGCCCTTCCACTCGCAGTACGAGGCACCAGGCGCGGGCTGCAGATACTCGGCAGCGACATCGACACGCGGGATGTAGAACGTCGGCGGGCTCGCGGTCTCGACGACGCGCAGCGCCGAGCGGGTGCGCGCCACCACGATACTGGAGACACGAACAATTACCTCCCGCCCGTCCGCATCGATGCGGGGAGGGCGCGGATAGTCCCAGACCGATTCCTGGCCAGGGCCGGGCACAACGGCAAAAGACGGACGCTCCTGCCCGTAGTAAGGCCAGCCGGCAACATGATCTCTCGGCATCGGTGACGCGTCCTTCTCCATTTGCTGACTGGAACCGTGAGAGCCAGACGGGTCGGCGGCGGCTCGAGCCGACACCACGCGCCCTGGCGCCAGGCGCGCAGGCAGCAGACCAGCCCCGCCGGTTGGTGCCCCGACGGGACTGTATCTGCGCTGCAGACACTCGCGCCGACCTCAGCGAACTACGGCAGCAGCACGTGATTGATCATGTGCACAATCCCGTTCGACGCGGAGATGTCCGTCGCGGCTATCCCGGCGGCTGAGAGCTGCTCGCGGGTGAGCTTCTGTCCGTTCAGCATCGCGTAGCCGGGTGCAGCCAGGACCGACGCGCTGTTCCTCCGGCCGTGGGTCACGTGGAACAGCAGGATGTCCTTGAGCGTATCGACGTCCAGGCTGTTCACCGCCGCAATCGCGGCCGCTTCGTCCGCAACGCCGAGGGTCGCGACAAACGCCGCGTCCGTCGGCGCAAACACTGTGTACTGCCTCTTCCCGTTCAAGGTATCGACGAGCCCTGCACGGACGACCCCCGCCTGGAGCACGTCGAACTCGCCATCTGCCTGCAGCACGATACCAACGATCGTCATGGGGCCGGGTTTGGCCGCGGGCGCGGAGGCGGGCCGCACAGCCGCCTCGGGGGTCGCGCGCTCAGCCGTGGCTGAGGGTGACAGCGGCGTGCTGGAGGAGCTGCACGCGCCGAAACCAGCCGAGAGAGCGCCGATCGCAAGGACGGCCAGGGTCTTCTTCATCGTCATCTTCCACCTGCCGGGAAAGGTCTGTCTCGAAGTAGCGGCCGTGCGCCCGGATCGCCGACACGCCTGACGGGCCTGGCGAATCCAGGGCCTGCATGACGGTGATAACTACTTGAACGCGCGTTCAATTCCTGGTTCTTGAAGGTCGTGTGAACCACAGGAAAGACTGCGCCGGTTCTTTGAGGGAGGGGAAAGAGAGAACCATCCGGCCTCATGCGCGCACCAGGATGACCGGTAGGATGGGACCTCAGGCTGTTGTCCATGACGGAGCTTGCACAACTCACTGGTGCCACAAACGCTCATCCCACACAACGGTCCGTCGCGCTCACGCGGTTGATGGCGTGGTTCTTCTCCCACCGAGGTAATGGCAGTGCGGCACACCCAACTGGTCAACTACACGCTTTACCAGATCGGATGGTTCGCCTGCGTGCTGGGCGCGGCGTCGCAGCGTCCGTGGACGGGATGCCTGATAGCGCTGATCCTGGTCGGGGTTCACCTGGCGCTCTCCGTTGATCCCTTGATCGAGGTTCAGCTGGTGCTTCTCGCCACCGCCGTTGGAACCGCTGTCGAGATGACGCTGATTGCGATGGGCACGTATCGCTTCACGTCTGGGACGATGAGTGACGCGCTGCCGCCGCCCTGGCTGCTGCTCATGTGGGCACAGTTTGCGACGACGTTTCGATTCAGTTTGCGCCGTGTAATCGCGAGACCCGCTCTCGCAGTACTGTTCGGCGCGGCCGGTGGCCCGATCGCGTTCCTCGCGGG
>JANPJN010000180.1:0-5350 GCA_031425515.1 Acidobacteriota bacterium
GACGCCTTCCGCCGCGGCGAGCTCGAGCTGCCGGCTGTCGTGGTCTGAGCATGCTGAGCGCCGTCGCCACCACCGACACCGCCGCATCGGCCCGCGACCGGCGCACCCACGAGCGGTGCGCGCCCAGCGAGCTCCGCTGGATCCGCGAGGTCCGCCTCAAGTACGGCCCCCGCGTCTCGCTCATCGATCTGTCCACCGGCGGCGCGCTCCTCCAGACCGACGTCCGGCTCCGCCCGGGCACCGACATGGTGATCGAGATCGTCGGATCCCGCATCGAGGCGGTCCCCATCCGCGTGCTGCGCTCGCAGCTCGCGCGCATCTCGGGCGACACGGCGATCTACCAGGGAGCCTGCGAGTTCAAACGTCCGTTCGACCTCGAGAAGGCCCGGGCGGTGCTGGCGCACGCGGATCGCGGCGATGTCGCCCTGCGAAAGCTCATGCTCCGCCGCAGGCAGGAGAGCCGTCTGGCCGGCCACCAGGGCGCACGCGGCAAAGGCGCGGACCTGACCGACCTCCTTCGCTCGGTCCAGGGCAACACGCTCGCGGACGACCCCCTGAGCCGCGGGCTGCGTGACCTGCTCTCGGAGGTCGTCCCGGCCCTCGACCGCGGGGAGCCCGGTGCGGTGTTGCGCGCCCGTCTCGAGGAGCGGCTGCGCCGCACGGTCCCGACCGTTGGCATTGCCATCGGCGCGACGCCAGTCGAAGCCCGCTCCGGAACGGAGACGATCTACTTCGCCGCGGCCGGCCTCGACGCCGGCGTGATCAACGTCGAGATGCCCGAAGGGAGCCAGATCCCGGACTGGCAGTTCCGGCTGCTCCAGGCTGGCGGTTATCTGCTGGAAATGCTGCCGTCCGGCAGCGTGGAAAGGGAACATCGCGCCGAGGCACCGGTCGAGGCCATTGATGTCGCCACGCCCGCTCCCGAGGCGGCCGTCGGCTGGCAGAAGATCGTGGTCCGCTACCGCGAAGGCCGCCTGCTGAAGGGCTTCACGCACGACTTCCATCCGTCGCGCACGCAGTTCACCCTGTGGCCGTCCATCAATTCGGCGCCGAGCGATCGGATGTACGTGCCCACCTCGCAGCTGAAGGCGGTCTTCTTCGTCCGGGACTTCAACGGCAACCCCGACTACCGCGATGCACGCGCCTTTGGCGGGCACTCGGCGGGCCGGCGTCTCGAGGTCACCTTCGCGGACGACGAAGTGCTGCTGGGCTCGACGCTCAACTATCGCCCGGACGGCGTCGGATTCTTCATCAATCCCGCCGATGCCCTCGGCAACAATCTCCGCGTCTTCGTGGTCGGCAGCGCCATCCGGCACGTCCGATTTCTCTGAGATCGGAGCGGCGCCGCGGTCGCGGAGGGCTCAGCGCCCAATCGCGCCGACGATCGCCCCTCCGAGGAGCAGCGGCGTCAGCACCACGAACGTCACAATCCACACGACCACCATCGCGATCAGGCACACGATGATGGCCCTGCCCGTGTTCGAGTAATCGAGCACCTCGCGCACCGCGATCACCCCGATGACGATCATCCACAGGGAGATGAAGAACGAGATCATCGGCCCGAGGAACGGAATGATCGCGAGCACGTTGAAGACGCCTGGCGCCGCCGTGAAGCCCACGACCCGGAACGCTTCATTGAAGTCCGCTTTCGTCGCCGGCTCCGGCATCAGCTTCGTGCCGATGAGCACGACGAGCAGCGACCACAAGGCGTAGCCCGCCAGGGAGACCAGGAGGTTCATCATCCCGAGGAAGACGCCGAGCCGGAAGATGTTCCCGATGAGCGACGCCACGCCCGCAATCACGATCACCGTGACGGCCTGTCCGATGGCCGTCGGGTCGGCCTCGATCTCCTGGAACGTCTTCACGTCCGCTCTCATCGCCCCGACCATCCGCTCTCCAAGACTGGCCATGCTGCCTCCTGCCCGGACTGCAGAGCCCGGCGCGGCGCCAGTGTAACAGAGGACCGCCACAGCGCACGTCGGAGGGTTTCGTTGCCAGCGCCGGGGCGACGCGGCTGCGCCGGAGGGAATCCTCAGGCGATCGAGAGCGCCATCATCGTGGCATCGTCGGCCGGCTCGACGCCTTCGCGAAAGGCGGCGACCTGCTGCTCGACGTCGCGCAGGACGATGTCGATGGCCAGGCCGCGCTGCGCCGCGAGCATCGTCTGGAGACGCTCGGAGCCCAGCATCTCGCCCGACGCGCTCTCGGCCTCCACGAGGCCGTCCGTGTAGAAGAAGAGCAGATCGCCGGAGTGCAGGGTCGTGCGGGACTCGGTGTAGCCGTGCCCCGCATAAAGGGCGATCGGCATGCCCGTTGACGCGAGGGGTTCGATGCCCCCCTCGCGCCGCAGGACGAACTGCGGGTTGTGCCCGGCGTTCACGTACCGGAGGAGGCCGCCGCCGGTGTCGAGGATGGCGAGGAAGAGCGTGAGGTAGACGCCGCCGGGGGTGTTCTGATCGAGCTCCCGATCGAGATGGTCGGCGAGCTCCGCCAGGTTGGTCTCGTGGGGCAGACGGGCACGCAGGGTCGCCTGGATGTTCGCCATCAGCAGCGCGGCGCTGACGCCCTTGCCTGACACGTCGCCCACCAGCATGGCCAGGCGACCGTCGGGCAGCACGAAGTAGTTGAAGAAGTCGCCCCCGACCTCCTGCGCCGGAATGGACACGCCGGCAATGCTGGCCGCCCCCGACTGGAGGGCTTCCCTCGGCAGCATCTCCGTCTGGATGCGGCGCGAGAGCTCGAGCTCGCGGCGCAGCCGCTCCTGCTGGACGGCCGCAGCCTCGTGGCGCTCCAGGTCTTCGGCCATCTGATTGAACGCACCCGCCAGCGCGCCGAATTCGTCGCGCGACCGCACGGGAACTCTCGTGTGGAAGTCTCCGCCGGCAAGTTGCCGTACGCCTCCCGTCAGCGTTGCGAGATGCTGCGTCATGCGATGGGAGATGGGGACGATGCCGATGAAGGCGAGGGCGATGACGAGCATGCCGAAGCCGAGATTGCGCACCGAGGCACGACGGATCTCGCGGAGCGATTCGCCCACGGGCCGCGCAATGCCGAAGATCATGCCGCCGGGCGCGCGCCGCGCCACCATGATCCAGTCCCCGACCCGTCGCGGTGTTCCTTCGGCCGCCACGAGCGCCGTGCGCTCGACGCCCAGGGTCTGAAGTTGCGACTTGTCCGCCGCCTCCGGCGTGTAGAGCGCGCCGGCGCGATCGAGCGCGAACGCGATTTCACCCTGGTCCCGATGCGCGAAGCCGAGCACCATCCGCAGCGTCCGGTCCATGTTGAGCATGGCATTGGCCCGCCCGATGACCCGTCCGTCCTTGTGGACCGCGACCTCGACGTTCTGCCCCTGGAGGGCGACCGGCGTAGCGGGGCGTTCGGGATCGGAGATGGCCTGCCGGGTGATCGCCTCGACCATGCGCGTCAGCCCCGCCTGGTTCGCCGCCAGCTGCTCCTCGATCCGCTTTTCGACGAGCCGGCCGATGCTGGGGTCGGCGGCAGCTACGCCCTGAGCGGCGGCCGCCTTGCGCGCTTCTTCGACGATGCGGGGGATGTCCATGACGATCACCGGCGAGCCGGGAGGCGGGCCGCCGCGGCGGCGACCTCCGGGTGGTCGTCCGCCGTTCGGTCCGGGGCCGCCCGCACGCGGGGCTTGCTCAGGGATCGGGATCGGAACGCTCTCGACCAGCGCCGGGGCGTCCGGAGGCGCGGGAGGTTCCGGTGCCGGGTGGAACTCCACGCGTTCGACGAGTGCGGCCGTGTCGCCGAGCATCGGCGCGACATTGTCGCGCATGCTGGTCGGGTCGGGGCTGAAGGGCTGCTGGGGCGAACCGGTTCCGGCCACGAACAGTCGGTCCATGCGCCGGCCGACGTCCGCGGTCACCATCTCCATCCGCCGGCTGACGTCGGTGGCGCTCTCGGTCGCTTCGCGCTGCGCGGCCTGTTCGAAGGCGCGGACCGACGAGGTGTACGACAGGAATGTCACGGCCGAGAGCGGCAGGACCGAAAGCAGAAGGAACGCGATGATGAGACGGGTTCGCAGGGACATGAGCAGGGCCGGACTCCCGTGCCGGTAGATGCAGTTTAATGTAGAAGTCGCGGAGCGTGCCGCGTCTTCAGGTGGAGAGAACCGTGCGACCGAAGTGGGGCTGGTGGGTTCCGGTGGTGATTGCGTTGAGCCTGCCGGTGTTCGGCTTCACGCGGCATCCGCAGTGGTCGCGCGTCCATCTGGTCCCCTTCACCGATCCCGAGGACAAGCTGCGCGATCAACTGGCCAACATCGGCATGCTGCTGCCGCTTGGCTACCTCTATGCGCGACGCCGACCGATGCCTCGAGCGTTGGCTGGCGCGGTCGGGTGGGCGGCGGTGGTGTCGATCGCCGCGGAAGCCACGCAGTTGTTCAGTACGGAGCGAAACCCATCAGCGACTGACGTCGCCATGGCCATCTGCGGCGCGGGGATTGGAGCGGCCATCGCCAGGCTGAGGGGCCTGGATTAGTTGAGCGTGGCGAGCGGAGGGGCTGTCAGAGCGGCGGCGCTTCGAGGACCCGGCGGATCTCGTCGAGGAGTTGACGCGGGCGGAAGGGCTTGGGCAGCAGCGGGCGGACCTGATCCGCGACGTGCTCGATTTCACCCGGGTACCCGGACATGTAGAGAATACGGGCGCGCGGCTGATGAGGCCGGATGTGGCTGACCATTTCGTACCCGCGCATGCCCGGCATCATCACGTCGGCGAGAATCAGGTCGAAGGAATTCGGATGCTGTGTCGCGATGGCGACCGCCGCGAGGGGATCGCCGGCATCGACCACCTCATACCCCTGGCGCACCAGGACCGACCGCGCGAGGCGGCGCAGCACTTCCTCGTCGTCCACCAGCAAAATGCGCCCGGTGCCGCGTTCCGCGGGGCCGGATGGCGAAAGCAGGGCGTCCATGGCGGGATAAAGGTTCGAACTGTTGACTGACGAAAGCAGAGCTTGTTCAGTGTAGCACGCCGCCGCGCAAGGCGCTACCGTCGGTCCGACCGGCCGGCCCGACGGCCGCCTGACGGCGTCGGGCATGAATGATGCTTCCACCCGGGCGTGTGGTTGGATTCATTCACGGAGGCTTGAAGATGAGAATTGTTCGGCACTCTCTCGCAGTTTGCCTGGCAGCGCTGTTCATGGCGCCGGTGGCCAGTGCTCAGGATCATGTAATCGGGACGTCCACGCTCGACCGGGCGGTGCAGCAGCGCGTCGCCACCGAGCAGGCCGACCGCGATGCCTTTCGTGCGGTCCTCCAGCGCGCCGACGTGCGCCTGGTCGCCGCCAGGGCCGGGTGGTCGGTGGAGAAGGCGGAGGCCGCCGCCTCGACGC
>JANPJN010000181.1:0-11543 GCA_031425515.1 Acidobacteriota bacterium
CAGCGTGTCCATGAGCTCGCGGCCGATGCCGAAGATCTCATCGGCGTAGCCGAAGACGATCCGGCCAACCTCCGTCAGCACCAGCGTGCGTCCCTGTCGCTGGAACAGACGCTCGCCGAGTGACTCCTCGAGCTGACGCACCTGCGCGCTGACGGTTGGTTGCGCGAGGCGGAGCTTCTCGGCCGCTCTCGAGATGCCTCCCTCGCGGACGACCGTCCAGAAATACAACAGGTGGTGATAGTTCAGCCACTCCATGAGGCGCTCCTCCCGTCAGGTCCCCTGCTGATTCCGGAGGTCTTCCGAGAGGTGGGATCGGTCCCCGAGGATGGTCAGTTGCGAGGCCTTGTGCGAGAGCGCAAACATCGTGACGGCGGCGACCGGCTGGGCGATGCGCTCCCGGAAGAGCCGGACGTCCAAGCCGAGCAGCGCACAGGTGATCACCCGCAGCGTCGCCTTGTGCGAGACGATCAGCACGTTGCCGCGTTCGTGGCGGGATCGGATGCGCTCGACCGCCGCCATCGCACGCGCCGCGACGTGGAAGGCTGTTTCGCCGCCGGGCGTCCCCCGGCTTGCCACGTCCGCCGCCCAGTAGTCGAACGCCTCCGGCCACCGCGCCCTGACGTCGGCCTGCTCGAGCCCTTCCCACTCGCCGTAGCTGATCTCCTTCAACCCCTCTTCGACCGTCGCCTCCATGCCGGTGAGGGCGCAGAGCGGGGCGGCCGTCTGCCGCGTGCGCAGCATGGGGCTGATGTAGATCGCTTCCCACGGCCGCGAGGCGTAGGCCTGCGCGAAGGCGTGGGCCATCGCCTCGCCGACGGGCGTAAGGGGCGGATCGGAGCTGCCGCTGAATCGATTGTCGCGGCTGGCGGCGGTCTGGCCGTGGCGCACCATGTAGAGGTTCATGGGTGATGGACTCGTGTATCGGGGAGCGGCACGCGCATCAGCACTCTGGTGTGGAGGCGATCTATTTCAGCCTGATGTACTGGATGTCGACGTCCGCTGCCCAGGGGCCGCCATTTTCAGAGGTTTCCTGGCGGAAGTGGAAGCCCCTGGCATTCGGGGTGATCGAGACTTGCCAACGGGACGATTTTCCCGCCCGGTCGCCCTGGCCGGTAAACACCCATTTCTCGCCGTAGAGCCAGGCGCGAAGAGCGCGCGTCCGCCCGGAACCGTTGTAGCTCGCGTAGGTGTAGGCCTGCTCCTCGGGGGAGTAGCCGAGGATGCTCAACGCAACCGCCCGGTCCGCGGGGTTCGTGTCTTCCGCTCGACAGACTACGAACGAGGCTGGAGTGAGCCAGTCGCAGGTTTCGCGATACGTGCTCTCGCTCCCTTCGACGGTCCAGGTGCCAACGAGCAGGGAGAGCCTGGCGCGTGGATCGCTGGCCGGGGTCGTTTGCGCCGAGACCGTCCCGCTGGCGACCACTGTTGCGGCGACGATGCATGAGAGCCGGACGAACGTGTGCATGGTTCTCCTGGACAGCTTCAGACTTCGATGTCCGCGTGTGGCGCCTGCGTTGCGAGCACGACTGAGTTTATGCCACACGGCTTCCCTGATCGCACGCTCTTCGGTAAGCCTGCAGGTGCGTCGCGGATCCGGCGGAGGCTGTATCATCGGCTCGCACACGCTGCGCCCACCAGGGACCAGCTATTTCAGGGAGAGTGTCATGCGCCGATCAGTGCTGTCCGGAATGCTGTGTGCGGGTCTCCTCATGCTGTCGCGGCCGGCGGGCGCGCAGGAGCGCGAGGGCGTCATGGGGGATCTGCTCAAGGACGTGGCCGACCTCCAGACCAAGATCACGGGCCTGGCGTCCGCGATGCCGGCAAAGGCGTACGAGTGGCGTCCGGGCAGGGATGTGCGCTCGGCCGGCGAGGTCTTCATCCACGTCACCGCCGACAACTATTTCCTTCCCAATGCCATGGGTCTGGCCGTGCCGCCCGAGACCGGCATCAACGCGAAGGACTACACGACGGTGCAGGCGTTCGAGAAGCGGACGATGACGCGCGAGCAGATTCTGGCGGAGCTCGACAAGTCGTTCGCGTTTCTGAAGACGTCGATGACCGGCACGCCCGACGCGAAGCTCACTGCGCCGCTCGAGGTGTTCGGGCGCACCACCACGCATCGGTCGCTCTGGATCTCGACCGTCACGCACCTGCACGAGCACCTCGGCCAGCTGATCGCCTACGCGCGGAGCAACAACGTCACGCCGCCGTGGAGCAAGTAGCGAAGGGCCCAGGGGCGCGAGCCGTTCTATCGGCGCGGCAGGGCCGCAAGGGAGATCCAGCGGCGTTCTTTCCAGCTTTGCAGCCCGGCTTCCGCCAGCTGAACTCCCTTCGCGCCCTCGCGTAAATCCCACGGAAAGGGGGCGTCCACGGCCACGTGCCGCAGGAAATGCTCCCACTGGATCTTGAAGGCGTTGTCGTACTCCGTCGTGTCGGGCACTTCCTGCCAGCCTGCGCGAAAGTCGATGCTCTGGTCGATGTCCGGGTTCCAGACCGGCTTGGGCGTCGCGGCCGCCGGCTGCACCCAGCACTTGCGCAGGCCGACTATTGCGGACCCTCGGGTCCCGTCCACCTGCATGGTGAGCAGGTCGTCGCGCCGTACGCGCACGCACCAGCTCGAGTTGAACTGGCAGATGGCGCCGTTCTCCAGCTCGAAGGTCGCGTACGCGGCGTCGTCTGCGGTGGCCGCGAACGGCCGGCCCTGCTCATCGATGCGCGTCGGGATGTGCGTGGCGCCCAGGCAGCTGACTGATGCGATCGGGCCGAAAAGGTTGTCGATGACATAGCGCCAGTGGCAGAGCATGTCGAGGATGATGCCGCCGCCGTCCTCTTTCCGGGCGTTCCAGCTTGGCCTCTGCGCGGGCTGATCGGCGTCCTCGCCGGTGAACACCCAGTAGCCGAACTCGCCGCGTACGCTCAGAATGTCGCCGAGCAGTCCCTGATCGCGCAGCATGCGAAACTTGCGCAGCCCCGGCAGCCACAGCTTGTCCTGGACCGCACCATTCTTCACGCCGGCCTTCTCGCAGATCTCGGCGAGACGCAGCGCTTCGGCGGTGGTGACCGCCGTTGGCTTCTCGCAGTAGATGGCCTTGCCGGCTTTCGCCGCCATCTCGACGAATCGCGCGCGGTGCAGGGTGCTGGAGGCGTCGAAAAAAATCTGATCCCGGTCGTCGGCCAGGGCCGTCTCGAGATCGGTGCTCCAGCGTTGCACGCCGGTCGCACGGGCCAGGGCCTCGAGTTTGTGGGCGCTGCGGCCGATCAGGATCGGGTCCGGCATCAGGGTCAACCCCTCGCCAATCCGCAGGCCCCCCTGCTGGATGATGGCGGCGATTGAGCGCTTGAGATGCTGGTTGGTGCCCATGCGTCCCGTGACGCCATTCAGGATGATTCCAATTCTCCGAACTTCCATCGTCCCTCTTGTCTGCTGCTGGTTGACGGCTGCCTTCGGGTGTTCCGGGTGGGCGGCGGCGCGCGCCGTGGGTAGCCGGATCATGTGCGGGTCAGATGCGCCTCCAGGATCTGCGACAGCACTGCGTCCTGGTCGAGCGCCCAGAGCCGGTTGGAGAATATCTCCACCTCCCTGAATCCCTGAAATCCCGCCGCCTCCACCCAGCCACGAATGCGCGGCACATCGATGCACCCTTCGCCCATCACGCCGCGGTCGTTGAGCAGGTCGGTGGTCGGTGTGAGCCAGTCGCAGACGTGGAACGCGAGCAGCCACCCGTTGGCGCCGCAGCGCCGGATCTCGGCTTCGAGATACGGATCCCACCACGTGTGGTAGACGTCCATCGCGACGCCCACGTCAGGAGCGCCCAGCGCCTGGCACATGTCGTTGGCCTGCTTCATCGTGTTCACGGCCGATCGATCGCCGGCGTACATGGGATGGAGCGGCTCGATGGCGAGCTTTACGCCGCTGGCGCGGGCATGGGGGAGCACAGCCGCAATGGCATCCTGAATCTGGAGGCGGGCTTCTGCCAGCGGTATGCCGGGAACGGCCCCGCACACCAGAACGACCAGGGGCGCGCCGATCGCCGCCGCTTCGTCGATGGCCCGGCGGTTGTCGTCCAGCGCCGCGGTTCGTGCACGTTGGTCACCGGCGACGAAGAAGCCTCCCCGGCAGAGGGAGACCACTGCCAGCCCGTGATCCCGGATCAGGCGTCCGACCTGCACGGGATCCCGTCCCTCCAGCGCCTGGCGCCAGATCGTGATCCCTCCAACGCCCTGCGCAGCGTATTTTGCCAGCGCGATCTCCACGGTCCACGGCTTCGTCGTGATGGTGTGGATGCAGAGCCTGTCATGGTCAGTGATCGGTAGCGCCATCCGGTCCTCGCTGATTCGGGC
Source organism: Acidobacteriota bacterium (assembly GCA_031425515.1). GTDB lineage: Bacteria > Acidobacteriota > Vicinamibacteria > Vicinamibacterales > 2-12-FULL-66-21 > JALZOC01. The sequence continues at coordinate 4,342 of JANPJN010000181.1, forward strand.
TCGCCGCTCGCCGTGAGGTCCGGAGCAAGCGGCTGAGGTGTTCAGAAATGGAACGACGTTTCATAAATCGTTGCGCGTTCTATTTTGATGGGATAACCTGCCGGCCGCTACCGCTTTCGTTCCGGCTGGCCTGCTGAAGACGGATGGCCACCTTCAACATCACGCGCGTCAGGAGTTTGCCCATGGTTCAGGAATGGCCTTCACGGATCTTCGCTCTTTGTCTGGGTGCGTTGTTGCTCTCACCGGTCAGCATCCACGCGCAAGTCACGACCGCGACGGTGTACGGCGCGGTCACGGACGGGTCGGGTGCTCAGATTCCCGGCGTGCCCATCATCATCGTGCATGAAGAAACGGGATCGGTCCAGACCGCGACCACCAGCACCTCCGGAGAGTTTACCTTCAATTTCCTGCCGGTCGGACGCTACAGCCTGACGATCACCGCCAGCGGCTTCAAGGAACAGACCGAGTCGGGCATCGAGCTGACCGCCGGCACGACCCTTCGACGCACGTATGCCCTCGAGATCGGCTCGATGAACGAGAAGGTGACCGTGACTGCGGGCAAGCCGGTGGTCAACACCGTGAACGCCGAGCAGATGATCTCCCACGGCACCACCGAGATCCGTGAAATGCCGCTGGCCCGGCGTGACTGGACGAACCTGCTGAACGTCGGCACGGGCGTGGAGGTCAGGGGCTCCGGCGGCGGCACCGGCATTTCGATGAACGGGCTGCCCCCGGGCGGGTTCAGTCTGACGATCGACGGCACGCAGGCGTCGGCCAGTTCGGAAGAGACGTCGCTCACCTCGTTCGGAAGTTTCAACCTGATCAAGGTCGTCAGCCTCGAGGCCATCTCCGAGGTCAACATCAACAAGGGGATCGTGCAGGCCGAGTATGCCAATACGCTCTCGGGCAACATCGGTCTGATTACCAGGAGCGGCACGAACAGCGTCCGCGGCAGTCTCTTCGAGAACTACCAGAGCGCCGACCTCAACGCCCGCAACCAGTTCCTCTCGACGAAGCCGACCAGCACCCTGCACCAGTTCGGCGGTTCGCTGGGGGGCCCGGTCATCAAAGACAGGCTCTTCGCGTTCGGCGTCTATGAAGGCTATCGGCAGACCAGCTTCGCGGCCCTCAACGGCGACGTCCCGACCGCGGAGTACCGCGCGCAGGCCATTGCCGCCGTTGCGAGCTACAAGCAGTTCTTCGATACGCTGCCCTTGCCGAACCAGCCGCACGCCGCCGGAGCACGCACCGGGGTGTTCATCGGCTCCGCCGCATCGGAGGCCAACGACAATCACGTCGTGATGCGCGGCGACTACAACGTCAACAGCCAGAATCGCCTGAGTGCCCGCTACACGCGGGGCCGACCGGACTCGCTCACCGCCAGGATCTCGCCCGCCAATCCCCGGACGTTTGCAGGCCTCGACGACGCCTTCAGCGGCAGTTATTTTCGGCTGGGATCCAGTCTGAGCGCCGAGACCCGGCTGGGCTTCAGCAGCAACGACGTCACGCGTCTCGATGAAATCTATACGCTGGGCACACCGGCAATCGCGGGGCTGCCCTTCACCTCCAACGGCGGAGAGATCCTGGCCAGCCGGGGCACCAACTGGAGCGTCGAGGAAATCATCGCGCTCAACAAGGGACGCCATTCGATCAAGTTCGGCGGACTCCTGCAGTTCCAGGATCAAACGCGGGAGAACGCGGAAACGCCCGTGGTCACGTTCGGCAACGACGCAGATTTGCTCGCGAACAATCCGTCCCGCCTGCAGTTGACGTTCGGTCTGAAGCCGTATGTCATCGAATACTGGACCAACGGTTATTTCATCCAGGACGACTTCAAGGTTCGCCCGAATCTCGTCGTCAATCTCGGTCTCCGCTACGACTATTTCTCGGTGCCGACGGAAAAGGATGACCGGCTGTTCAACCGCCAGGGCCCGACTGGCCTGGGAGCGCTGATTCCGGCATCAGAGGGCATCTACACGGCCGACAGGAACAATATCGCCCCTCGTCTCGGGTTCGCATGGACCCTCGGCCCGTCAGGCCAGACGGTCGTGAGAGGCGGCTTCGGCATGTTCTACTCACGGTCGCCGTTGAGGAACATTCTCGAAGTGGTCAGGAACTCCATCGAGGAGCCCTTCCGCGTCGTGTACAGCCGCGCCGAGGCCCAGGCCCTCGGCCTGAGATATCCGGTGACGAATGAGGGGGTGCTCCCGCTCGCCAGGAATCCGAATGCCCCGTGGACGGGCAGCACGATCAACCCCGACTTCCCGAGCCCGTACAGCACGCAGTGGCTCATGAGCGCGTCGAGACAGTTGACCCCCACCGTCGGGATCGACACCGCCTACACCGGGACCCGCGGAATGAATCTGCTGTTCAACCGACAGATCAACACCGTCAACCGGGTCACGGGGCTGCGCCCGTTCGCGCCCGGTTTCGGAGAGTACCGGTATTTCGACACCTCGGAGGAGACGACGTACCATGCGTGGCAGACGAGCCTGCAGAAGCGTTTCTCCGGCGGATTCCTGATGAACGCGAATTACACCCTGGCCAAAAGCACCTCGTACGGGGACGGTGACCTGTCGACACTGAATGCCCCGCAGGATCCCGACAATCTCGAGGCCGAGCGAGGGCCGTCCTCCTACGACATCAGGCACCGCTTCGCGAGCGACTTCCTGTACGAGCTGCCCCTCGCGCGCGGGCGCAATGCAGACGGACTTGTCACGCGCCTTCTCCTGGCGGGATGGCAGGTCGGCGGTGTCCTCAGAGCGCAGAGCGGCTCGCCGTTTTCGATCGCCACGCCCAGCTCCATCATCGGGCAGCGGGTGGATTTTGTCGGCGGGTCTCCCTATCTCGATTCCGCATCTGATCCCCTGGCCTACCTGGACAGGGCATCATTCGCCCAGGTCCCGGTCATTCCAGCCAGCGGCGCCTCGGCCCGGCCCGGCACGCTCGAGAGAAACTCGCTGCGCCTGCCGGGGTTCTGGAATCTCGACCTCGCGCTGTCGAAGAACATCGCGATCACAGGCGGGGTGCGCCTCCAGGTGCGGGGCGACCTGTTCAACGCCTTCAACCTGACGAGTTTTTCGACGCTCAACACCACGATCACCAGTCCGAGCTTCGGGCGGTTCACCGGCACCAGAGGCGGTCGTGTCGTGCAGCTCAACTCGCGGTTGATCTGGTGATGACGGGTCGGGCGCGGCCGGGGTCGGTGGGCCTGATTGGACTGGGTCTCATCGGCAGTGCCCTCGCGGAGCGACTCCTCGGGGCCGGCCAGCACGTGGTCGGCTGGGACCGCGACCCCGTGCGCAGGGCAGCGCTCCAGCAGAGTGGCGGGGAGGTCGCAGAGGGCGGGCCGGACGTCTTTGCCCTCTGTCGTCGAGTGCTTCTGAGCCTGCCGAGCCATCGCGAGGTCGCCGCGGTGGTCCAGGCCGCGCGTCCATCCCTCAGGCAGGGGCTGACGATCATCGATACCACCACGGGCGATCCTGCGCATTCGGAGAAGTTGGCAGGGGATCTGGCCGGTGACGGGATCACGTATCTCGACGCGACCATCTCCGGCAACAGCGCGCAGGTGCGAAGCGGCGCTGTGACGCTCATGGTCGGCGGGGACGCGGACGCATTCGCCGCCTGTGCCGATATTTTCGCGGCGATCGGACAGCAGACGTTTCACACCGGGCCGTCCGGAACGGGCGCCAGGATGAAGCTGGTGACCAACCTCGTGCTCGGTCTGAACCGGGCGGCGCTCGCCGAAGGCCTGGCCTTCGCCGAGTCGCTGGGGCTCGATCTGCCCCTGACGCTCGCCGTGATGCGCGGGAGCCCCGCCTATTCGAGAATGATGGATACGAAGGGCGAACGCATGATTCACGGCGACTTCGCGCCCGATGCGCGCCTGTCGCAGCACCTGAAGGACGTGCGGCTGATCGTGGACATCGGCCGTCAGGCCGGCCTGTCGATGCCGCTCAGCGCCGCGCATCGAGCGATACTCGAGGAGGCGGAAGCGGCGGGGTGCGGGGACCTCGACAACAGTGCCATCATCAAGGTCCTGAAAGGCCGCGACCGCCTGCCGACATGACCCCATCACCCCTCACGCCGGGAAAACCGGCCGCGGTCTCGCCTGCGCATCCGGCGGCTTCACACGTCCGTAGCCTCGGACGCGGCGCGCGGACCGCCGTCCTCTGCGCCGCGTTCGGTGCACTGGTCTTCGACGGCTTCGAGCTGGGCCTGATGCCGCTCGCGTCGCTGTCGGTGTCCCGCGAACTACTCGGGCAGGGCTACACCCCGACGCTCGGCGGAGACTGGTTCGCCCGGTTCACGGCTGCCTTGATGCTCGGCGCCGCGATTGGGGGCATTCTCCTCGGCAGTCTGGGTGACCGCATTGGACGCGCGCGGGCGATGGGCATCAGTATCCTGTTCTACTCCGTGTTCGCTGGCATGGGCGCATGGGTGCAGACGCAGGAGCAGATGCTCATCCTCCGCTTCATCGTCGGGCTCGGCGTCGGCGGTGTCTGGCCCAATGCCGTGGCGCTCGTGTCGGAATGCTGGCCCGATCGAGCCCGCCCGACGGTGGCCGGGCTGATGGGCGTGGCGATCAACACCGGCATCCTGTTGCTGTCGCAGGTTGCCCAGCACTGGTCGCTGACCGAAACCTCATGGCGCTGGCTGTTCAAGCTCGCCGGCGTGCCGGCTGCGCTGGGCGTGCTGGTCCTGTGCTTCCTGCCTGAATCGCCCGCCTGGCTCGCGGCCGAGACGTCCAGAACGGGCAGGAAACGCGCGCCCGTGCGTGAGCTGTTCCGCGCGCCGCTGCTCAGGATCACGCTGACCGGCATCATGCTCGGGGCGATTCCGCTCGTCGGAGCATGGGCGGCCAGCAAGTGGATGATCCCCTGGGCCGATCAGATCGGCGGCGTCTCGCAGCCGAACTACAAGGCCATGACACAGGGGTGGTGGGCCTTTGGCGCCATGCTCGGCAGCTTTGCCGGCGGCCAGATCGCCGGCCTGCTCGGGCGGCGGCGCTCCTACTTCCTGATCAGTCTCGGGTCGCTGACGTTGACGATTGCGATGTTCCAGCTGACAGCCCCTCTGCAGCCGTCCTTCTTCCCGATCGTGTTCGCCCAGGGCTTTGTCGCCACGCTCTTCTTCGGGTGGCTGCCCCTCTATCTGCCGGAGCTCTTTCCCACACACGTCCGCGCCACGGGCAGCGGCATCTCCTACAACGTCGGACGCTTTGCGACGGCTGGCGGTGTGCTGGCAGCGGGTCTGCTCTTCACGGCCTTCGGTGGCAGCTACCCGGCCGTGGGAACGGCCGCGGCCATGATCTATGGCCTCGGCATGATCGCGATCTGGTGGGCGCCGGACACGGCCCGCCGGTCACTCTCCCAGTAGCCTGTTCCTGCGACGAACGCCGAATCGCCAATCCACTAGAGGCACTTCATGAAGCACGCTCTGACACCCTCGACTGTTCTGCGCCTGGCGGGACTTCCGCTCCTGGCCGCCATGGCGGGGGCCGTCGCGTTCGGTCAGCGGGCCGCGGATCCCATGTTGCCCAGCGTCCCGCCAGGCCTGAAGGTGGAGCTCTTTGCCCGGGAGCCCATGGTCCGCAATCCGGGCGCCATGGCATTCGACGCGCGTGGCCGCCTCTTCGTCGGCCAGGGTCCGCAGTATCGCAATCCAACGCCGGAGACGCCGGGCGACACGGTCGTGATCCTGATTGATGCAGACCGCGACGGCGTCGCCGAGACCGTCAAGACCTTCGCCTCGGGTCTGAACTCGATCCAGGGGCTCGCGTGGCACGGCGCCGATCTCTGGATCGGCAACTCTCCGGACCTGACGGTCGTGCGCGATCTCGATCGCGACGATGTGGCGGACGAATACGTCAAGGTGTACACGGACCTCGGCAACCTGGAGCACGCGAACCACGGACACAACTGGGCGCCGGACGGCAAGCTGTACTTCTCGCAGGGCACCTCCAAGGGGCTGACACAGCCCGGCCGGGTCGCGCCCAGACCATTCCGCGACCTCTGGGACGTCCGCGCCCCTGCGGGCACGCCCGATTTCCCGCCGCCCCAGACCTTCACGCGCGCGACGTACAAGGCGACGTACCAGGATCCCACCGACGACTGGGGACGAGAGGGCGGCGTGCTGCGCAGCGACGACATGGGCGCCAACCTGGAGATCGTTTCGCGGGGATTGCGCAACCCCTGGGACATCGCCTTCGACAGCGGCTTCAACTGGCTCGGCACCGACAACGACCAGAGCGATGGCGACCGCCTCTTCATGCCGTTCTTCGGTGCGCATTTCGGCTGGGGGCACGTCTGGAGTAATCACTGGACCGGCCAGGATCATGCGCCGACGGCGCCTGTCAGCGGCCCCGTCTTCGATGGGTCAGGCACGGGCGTGATCTACTACGACTCCCCCCAGATGCCCCCGGCCTACCGAGGGGTCTGGTTCTTCAACGACTGGCTGCGGAAGACCACGTTCGTCTATCGCCCTCGCTGGGACGGCGCATTGATCCAGCCGGAAGGCGGCCGGTGGCAGCCATTCGCCACGGGCGGGGGAGCCGGTCGGTCGGTCGCCAACTACGGCGCCGGAAGTGAGAAGGGCGTGCCCGCCCTCGCGAGCCCGCTCTTCCAGCCGGTAGACATCGTCGTTGGTCCCGAGGGTGCCATCTACATCAGCGGGTGGGGCGAAGAATACGGAGTGGTCTGGAAGGACGGCAAGCAGACGAACGAGGGTCGGATCTTCCGCATCTCGTGGCCCGATGCGCCGGCGGCCGGATGGGACACCCCGAAGCGCGGCAAACCGATCGCGCAGTGGACATTCGGGGAGCTGGTCGAGGACCTCGGATCGGCGCTGCCGGTCTGGTCGGTCGATGCCCAGGACGAGCTCGTGCGACGCGGACCGGCGGTCAAGAACGACCTCACGGCGTTGCTTCGCGGGGGCGGTTTGCCGCAGGCGCGGGAGACGTGGGCGCTCTGGGCCCTGGGCCGCATGGCGCCCGCCGACCGCAGCATCGATGCGTGGCTGGCCGACACCGGCCGGTCGTTGTCGCTGAACGCCGGCATCCAGGCGATCCGGATCGCGGCGCACCGTATCCGCGAACATCGCCCCGGCGACCAGCTGCCGCCGTATGTCGTGGCGGCGCTGCAGGACGCGGAGCCGCGCGTGCGTTTTGCCGGCGTGCAGGCGATCGCCCAGGCGCGCCAGCG
>JANPJN010000182.1:0-3916 GCA_031425515.1 Acidobacteriota bacterium
CCTCGTCCTGCCGGACGAAGCCCCGCCGCTTGAGGACGCGGAGGAGCCGGTGCACCGTCGGAGGCGGCTGGCGGAGCAGACGGGCGAGGTCCGTCACGCTCAGTCCACGCGGCGCGGCGGCCAGGGATTCGCACACGTCGAGCGCCTTCTCCAGAGAGGAGGGCCGCTCGCGAGCGGCCACCGGAGTATCCGGGGAGGCGTCTGTCAGTTCGTCCACTCTGAGGCTGCCTCCAATACCGTTCCACTATGTGGAACGGTATTCCACTTACGCATCCTTTATATACCGCCGAGCCCTGAGGATCAAGTGGCGCGCGGCGGTCCGGCTCGATCGGGCGGCTATAATGCGCTCTCGCGGTATCCCGGTACCACAGTCATGATCCGTGTCACCCTCCCTTCGCTGCTCGTTCTGGCGGGACTGCTGCTGGTCTCACCCGCCGCGGGGCAGGGCCTGCCCGAAGCCCCCGTGACCCTGGCTGGCGGACGGCTGACGGTCGGCGCCGACGTGTCGGCCACCGTCTCCGAAGTGGACGACAGCGCCTATTTCAACTTCGCGGACTACGAACACAATGCGCTGCGCCTGCTGCGCATCAGCACCTCCGCGGTCTGGAAACCCGCCGCCTGGCTCGCGCTCGCGGCGGAGGTCCGGTCGGAGAATCTCGACCAGCCCGCGATGTACGCCGCCTACGCGCGGATCCGCCCCTGGCAGGGGCGGGAGCTCGATGTCCTGGCCGGCCGGATTCCTCCCGTGTTCGGCGCGTTTCCGCGGCGTGCCTACAACGCCGACAATCCGGTGATCGGCTATCCGCTCGCGTACCAGTACGTGACGTCCCTGCGCACGGACGCGGCCCCCGCCACGGCCGACGACCTGCTCCGGATGCGAGCGCGGGGATGGCGCGCGAGCTTCCCGGTCGGCTCGCAGACGCCAGGCCCTGGCGTCCCGCTCGTCAACGCCTTCCGCTGGGACACCGGCATCGGCGCCGACTGGACGCACGGCATGCTGCGGGTGACCGGTGCGCTCACCAGCGGAAGCCTCTCGAGCCCCCGACTCGACGACGACAATGCGGGCAAGCAGGTGTCCGGTCGTGTGACGGTCGCCCCCGTCATCGGGCTCACGCTCGGGGCCTCCGGAGCGTCGGGCACCTGGCTCTCCGACCGTCTGCCGGGCGACGGCCCGAGGCAGCAGCGCGCGGCCGGCGCGGACGTGGAGTACTCACGCGGTCACTGGATCCTCCGCAGCGAGCTCGTCTTCAGCCGCTGGAACCTCGCCCTCCCCCTGGCCCCCTCGACCACGACGACGGTGAGTGCGTTCGGCCGGTGGATCGAGGGGCGCTATCGCCTGACCCCGAGGGTGTTCGCCGCGGCCCGCTACGACTCGCTCGGGTTCTCGCGGATTGACGGCACCTCGCGCGGCGTCCCGACGCTGCCGTGGGACGCTCCCATGACCCGGATCGAGGCGGGCGGCGGCTACTACCTCCAGCGCAATCTCGTCGTCCGCGCCACCGCGCAGCGCAACACCCGCGGCGGCGGACGGGTACGGGAGCGCACGTTCCCCTCGGTGCAGCTTGCGTGGTGGTTCTGATGCGGGCCCTCCCGGCGCTGCTCTGCCTGCTCGGCCTCGTGACCGCTGACGCCGCGCCGCTTCGCGACCGGACCACTGCAGCCGTCACGAGCACCATCCGCGGCCGCGTCACGCTGCCACCCGGTCCCGCGCAGGCGCCCGAGCGGGCCAGTGTCACCGACATCAGCATGGCCGCCCGGATCCCCGTGGATCGCCGCAGCGTGGTCTACCTCGACCCCGCGCCGCGCGCCGCCTTCGACCCACGCGACGAGAGAGTGGCGCGCCTGGATCAGCGGAACAAGACCTTCGTCCCGCACGTACTCGCCATCCTCGCCGGCACCACCGTCGAGTTTCCGAACAGCGACTTCACCTACCACAACGTCTTTTCTCTCTCGAAGACCAGGTCCTTCGATCTCGGCCGCTACGCCGTGGGCCGTTCGAAATCGGTCCGCTTCGATCGGCCCGGCATCGTCCGGGTCTTCTGCGACATCCATTCGCACATGAGCGCGTTCATCCTGGTATTCGCGCACCGCTACTTCGCCGTGACGGATGAAGACGGGCGGTACCGCCTCGACGGCGTGCCGCCGGGGACGTATACCGTCATGACGTGGAACGAGGGGTCCCCGCTCGATGCCCGGAAGGTCATCGTGCCGGACGGAGGCGCGGACGTCGAGCACAACGTCAGCCTCCAGCGCCGATGAGCGTCTTCTCGTCGCTCACGAACCGGATCTTCCTGGCGTCCTCACTGCTGGCGGTGATCACGATTGGCGTGGCGGTGTACCGCGTCAACGTGGCCGTGACCCGGCAGGCCGAAAGCGACCTGCGTCGCGGCGTCGAGGAGGCCGGCACGCTGCTGGAGGAGTACAACAGGACGGTGTTCGAGCATGTCACCAGGGAGGCGCACCTGGTGGCCGACCTGTCCAATATGAAAGCGGCGCTCGACACGAAGGACGCCGTGACCGTGCAGCCCATCGCCGACGAGTATCAGCGTCGCATCGGTTCCGATCTGTTCGTGGTGACCGGCCCGGACGGACAGGTGCTGGCCGAGTCCGGACGCCGGCGGAAGGCCGCGGGCGATCCGGTGGCAGCGGAGGCGATCCGCCGCGCCACGGCGGGTCAGGAAACCGTCTCGGTCTGGAGCCACCCGGGCGGAGTCATCCAGGTCGCCTCCGTGCCCAGCTTTCTCGGCCCTGAGCTCATGGGAACGGTGAGCGTCGGCTCGAGCCTCGACCAGGAGGCCGCAAGCAGCTTCAAGGCCCGGACCAGGAGCGAGGTCGCCTTTGTCTTCGACGCCGCCATTCAGGCATCGACGCTGCCTGCGCAGTTCAACACGACGCTGGCCGCGGCGGCCCTGACGGCCGCCGGCGTGGTCAGCAGCGTGCAGCTTGGCGACAACGAGTACGTGTTCGTGAGCCGTCCGATGCCGCTCGCCTCCGCGTCGGCGGATCCTGCGGCGACGGGTCGTTCGTCGAGCGTCCCCACGGCCCTCATTCTCCGCTCGCGCACGGAGCGCCTGCGCTTCCTGTCCGGCGTCCACCGCGAGCTGGCGGGCACGGCGTTTCTCGCGGTCCTCGCCGCCACGCTCCTCAGCTATGCGGTCGCGCGCACGGTCACCCGGCCCCTGGGTGCGATCACCGCCACGATGCGCGAGATGGCGGCAACGGGTGATCTCACCCGCAGGATTGCGCTCCCCACCGGCGCGCGCTGGGACGACGAGGATGCGCGGTTGCTGGCCAGCACCTTCAACACCATGACGCAGTCCATCGCGCGCTTCCAGCGGGAGGCCGCGCAGCGCGAACGCCTCCTCGCCCTCGGGCGCCTCTCCACCGTCGTCGCCCACGAGATCCGCAATCCCCTCATGATCATCAAGGCGGCGCTGCGGGGGCTGAAGCGGGAGCCGGCCGCCACGGATCAGGTGCGGTCGGCGGTCGCCGATATCGACGAGGAGGTCGTGCGGCTGAACCGGCTCGTGTCGGAGGTGCTGGACTTCGCGCGACCGATCGCTTTCGAGCTCGCGCCCGCGGACGTCAACGCCCTCTGCGAGGCGGCCGCGCGTGCGGTCGGTGCGTCGGACGGTCCGCCTCTCGCGATCGGCCTGCAGCTCGAACCGGGCCTCCCCCCGGTCGTGACGGATGCGGAACGCGTGCGCCTGGCGCTGATCAACATCCTGACCAATGCCCGGCACGCGGTCCTGGCACGGTCGAAGGCAGACAGAGAGACACCCGACGCGCCCATCCGGCTGACGACGTCCCGCACGCCGGGAGGACGCCTCGTGATCGAGGTGTGCGACACCGGCGTCGGCATCGAACCGGACAACCTGTTGCGCGTCTTCGACCCGTTCTTCACCACGCGCCGGAC
>JANPJN010000183.1:0-3937 GCA_031425515.1 Acidobacteriota bacterium
GATGGCGATGACCCGGATTGAAGGCTACGAAGGCGACCGGCCCTTCGCCGACCTGACGTCGAACCAGCCGGGCCTTCGTGTCTCCGCGGGTCCGCCGGAGGACGACCCCGCCGCGCGGCAGGCGGCGCTGCGACGCTCGCAAGGGGAGCTCGCCAGGCTCCTGCTCGGCATCATGGCCGGCACCCAGCCCTCGTTCCCCGTCTCCTACAGCTATGCCGGTCAGGCGGAATCGCCGGACGGGCGCGCGGACGTCGTCGATGTCACCGGCCCTGATCGCTTCGCCGCCCGGCTCTTTCTCGACGCGCAGTCGCATCTCCCGCTGATGCTCACCTTCATGGCGCCCGAGCCGCGGATGATGATCCGGACGACCCGTGAGGGAGGCCCGCCTGAAAGAAAGCCGCGGGAGTCCGGGGCCATGGCGTCACCGGGACAAGGCCCCGGCGTCGAGGGGCCGCCTCCCGGGAGAAGTGTCGCCGACGCTGACCCCGTCCCGCCGAAGATGGTGGAGCACCGGCTGTTCTTCAGCGACTTCCGCGAGGTGGACGGCCTGTCCCTCCCCCATCGCATTGCGCGGGGCATGGGCGAGAAGGTCACTGAAGAGTGGGACATCACGTCCTACAAGGTGAACCCCACGCTCAAGGTGGATCGCTTCAAGGTGGGGAGGTAATGGTGCGCGTGCTCGCCGTCCTCGTCATCGCGATTCTCGCCTGCACGTCGTCGCGGGTCGTGGCGCAGCAGGCGAAGACCGGAGCGATCCAGGTGGCGGTCGTGGACGAGAGCGGCGGCGTGATCCCGGGCGCGCGGGTCATGCTGCAGCCCGTCGATCCCGCGGGCCCGCCCATCGACGCGCTCACCGACGCGCAGGGCGCGGCGACCTTCTCAGGTCTGCCCCCTGGCCGCTACAGCGTTCGCGGAGAGTTCGCGGGATTCGACGCGCGCCAGCTCGACGACGTGCGGGTGCGCAGCGGTACGGTGCGCCGGGAGCTGCGCCTGCCGGTGGCGCGGCATGCCGAGGATGTGGAGGTCGGTCAGGACAACCGCGAGCGGGGCCTCGATCCCCGCAGCAGCGCCTTTGCCAGCGTGCTGTCACGGGATCAGATCGATGCGCTGCCCGACGACCCGGACGAGATGGAAGCGGCCCTGAACGAAATGGCGGGCCCCGGCGCCACCATCCGGGTGGACGGCTTCCGCGGCGGCAAGCTGCCGCCCAAGTCCCAGATCCGCGGCATCCGGTTCCGTCGCGACACCTTCGCCGCCGAACACCACGGCGGGGGACTGGCGATCGTGGACATCACGACCAGCCCGGGCGCAGGTCCGCTTCACGGCACGGCCGACCTCACCTTCCGCGACGAGTCGCTCAACGCCCGCCACCCCCTGTCGGCCGCCCGCGGGGCGGAGCAGCAGCAGAACTATGGATTCACGCTCAACGGATCGCTGATCCGGAACCGGACGTCGTTCTCGCTGTCGAACACCGGGACCCATTCGTACGACTCCCAGGCCATCTTCGCGGCCCTTCCCGGCGCCGCCGTCGCGGAGTCCGCGAGGCGACCGACCAGCCGCAACAACTTCTCTGCCAGGATCGACCACGCGCTGACGCGATCGACGACGCTGAAGGCCGCGTATCAGCGCAACCATGCCCGCATCGACAACCTGGGTGTCGGCGACTTCAACCTGATGTCGCGCGGCTACTCGCGCCGGACGGACGAGCACCTGTTCCGCGCCTCGCTGAGCGGCCCGCTCGGTCGCAGAGGCTTTCTCGAGACACGCGTGCAGGCACGGGACCAGGCGCTCGATGCCTCGTCGCTCGTCGACTCCCCCGCCATCATCGTCCTCGACGCGTTCACGGATGGAGGCGCGCAGATTGACGGCGGCCGCGTGACCCGCGACTTTGAGCTGGCGTCCGACATCGACTATGCCGTCGGCCGCCACGCCGCGCGCGTGGGGGTGCTCATCGAAGGCGGACGTTACCGCAGCACGGAGAACCGGAATGCCGGCGGCACGTTCACCTTTCCCAGTCTCGACGCGTACTCGGCGGGCCGCCCAAGCACCTACACGCGGCGCACCGGAGAGCCGCTCGTCAGCTACGGGCACGTGCAGGCCGGGTGGTACGCGCAGGACGACATCCGGCTCGCGAGGAGCCTGTCGATGAGCGTCGGCGTGCGGCAGGAGATCCAGACGCACATCGGCGACTGGCTCAACCTCGCGCCGCGCATCGGTGCGACATGGTCACCCTTCAAGAGCGGTGTCACGACGGTGCGGGGTGGCGCGGGGATCTTCTACGACTGGTACGACGCGCAGACCTACGAGCAGACGCTGCGGGTGGACGGCACGCGCCAGAGCGATCTCGCGATCCTCAATCCCGGCTATCCCGATCCGTTCGCTGGAGGACGCCTCAGCGTCCTCCCCCCAGGGCGCCTCGTCCGCGCCCCCGGCGTCGTCCAGCCGACGGTGGCGCGAACCAATGTGGCCGTCGAACAGGTGATCGGAAAGTACGGGCGGGTGAACGCTCTCTACGGCTATGGGCGCAGCCGCACGGCGCTGCGCGGCCATGACGTGAACGCGCCGCTCCCGGGTGGCGACCGGCCGGACCCGTCGGTTGGCACCGTGACGCACGTCGAGTCCACCGCGCGATCCGCCATGCACATGCTGCACACCGGGTTCAGCCTGACGCTGCCGTGGCACCGGACGTCCCTGTTCGTGAACTACACGCTCGGCCGGTCCATGAATGAAGCGGATGGCCCCTTCAGCCTTCCCGCGGACAACGGGAACCTGCGCGCCGAGTGGGGACCGTCTCCCTACGACGCGCGCCATCGTGTCTCGACCATGCTGAACACGACGCTCTGGGGCAGCGTCAAGCTCGCGGCCACCGTCAACAGCAGCTCGGGGTTGCCCTACACCGTCACGACCGGGTTCGACGACAATCGCGACACCGTCAGCAACGATCGGCCCGCGGGCACCGGGCGCAACAGCGCGCGGGGCGCGGGACGCTGGGAACTGGGCAGCCGTCTGAGCTGGGCGTTCGGGTTCGGGCCCCGCACTGCGAACGGGGGCGGCGGAACGCCCGTCATCATGCTCCGCACCGTCGGCGGCCCTCCCGCGGAGACGTCCATGGGCGGGGTCAGCGGCGGCGCGGAGGGCCGGCGCTTTCGGGTCGAGCTGTATCTCGCGGGCACGAACCTCGCCAACCGGATGAATGCGATGGCCTACAGCGGCGTCCTGACGTCGCCGTTCTACGGGCGTCCGACCGCGGCCGCCGGGCCGCGGAAGCTCGAGGTGGGGGTGCGGTTTGGATTCTAGACAGGCACTCGTGATCGTGCCCGTCTACACCGTCCTGAACGTGGACCTCGCATGCGCTGAACTCCCGGAAGGCGTTCGACCCGACGAAGCCTGCCACGTCCCGAGGTCGAACGAAGGAGCGTATAATCTGCGCCTATGAGAGGGGGTGCCGTGATCGCACTTGCGCTGCTGGTCGCCGCGTGCGGATCGACCCCTCCCGTCCAAGTCCGATCGGTTGTGATGCTTACCCGTGACGGCTGTTCCGATTGCCCGGTGATGCGCGGACGGCTGGACGAAGCGCTCAAAGCGCTCGGGTTGCCGGCGGACTACCAGGTGGTCGACTCAGCTACGCTCCACCCCACGGACCCACGCAGCGGCTATCCCACACCGACCGTGCTCTACGAAGGGCGCGACTTGTTCGGAATGCCAGAACCGCAACCCCCGTTTCCCGAGCCAACCTGGCGGCTCTACAAGGGCGGGGTTCCGTCCCCACGAGAGATCCAGGCCCAGCTGAAAGCTGCGAGCGCCGGTTAAGCCGATTGCGCGGAGGAGAGTGACCCGCCACGCGACGTGGTCAACCTGCCTGAAAAGGCCGCTTGGCGTCACTATGAATGGCGGGGTCGACGGGACTCGAACCCGCGGCCTCCGGCGTGACAGGCCG
>JANPJN010000184.1:0-1647 GCA_031425515.1 Acidobacteriota bacterium
CGACGGCACGGCCGTGAAGACGGCCATCGATGCGCAGCTCACGGCGCACAGCATCACCAGCAACAACGAGATGATGGACCTGGTCGCCGACATCGGCCAGTACAACAACGCGTGGGCCGTGGGGCGCTTCGACCTCCTGGCAGCCCAGGCCAAGCTGCCCGAGCAGGTCACCAGCCGGCTGCCCCCGGTCAAGTGGTTCGCGGCGGCGGCCCGCGTGGATGGCGGCGTCTCGGGGAGCCTGCGCGCCGAAGCGCGCGACGATCAGGCCGCGGAGAACCTCCGCGATGTGGTCCGGGGCTTCCTTGCGCTGGCCCGGCTGCAGGCCTCGGCCGACCCGCGCACCGCGGGACTCGTCGAATCGCTGCAGCTCTCCGGCGCCGGAAAGACGGTGGCGCTCTCCTTCACCGTGCCGGCCGAGCTGATTCAGCTGATTCCGAAAGCCGAGCCCGCCCCCGCGCCGTCTCAGTAGTTCCACTCGCATCGTGACACGCAGGGCGCCCTCGAGGCGCCCTGCGCATTTCCCCACCTTTTCTTTTTCCTCCGCCCCGTGTACTCTCTGCCAGCGTGCGCGATCTCGTCTTTTTCTACGGCACTCTGATGGCCGGCTTCGACCGCCGCCGGCAGGCCGGCATCGACCGTCACCTCACCTACCTCGGGCGCGGCTGGATCCACGCATCGCTCTTCGACCTCGGCCTGTACCCTGCGGCGATTCCCTCGCCCGACGGACGGGTGTGGGGGGAGCTCTACGAGGCCGCGGACCCGCCCGCCGTGCTGGCGGCGCTCGACGGGATTGAAGGCTACCGGCCGGAGGACCCCGATCGCAGTCTTTACGTGCGCAGCCGGGCGGAGGTGACGCTCGAGGGAGTGCCAGGCGCATCGGCATGGGTGTATTTCTACAACGCGCCGCTCGGGCAGGCCGAGCGGATCGGCTCGGGCGATTACCTCGAGCACGTCAAGGTACGGTGAACTGACGGCCGATGACCGACCACAAACGCGACAGCGAGCGCATTCACGTCACGGGCGACGTCACCGGCGAAGTGTCGGTCTACGAGCCCATGGTCATCCTGGATCTGAGCGAGTGCGGCGCGCGGGTGGAGACGCCGTTTGCGATGCACCTCGGGTCGCTGCACGAGTTCCGGGTGTCGCTCGGGGAGCTGTCCGTGGTCGTCAAGGGGCGGATCGTCCACAGCCAGATTGGCGGGCTCGGTGAAGCGGCGATCATC
The DNA here is from genome assembly GCA_031425515.1 of Acidobacteriota bacterium. GTDB lineage: Bacteria > Acidobacteriota > Vicinamibacteria > Vicinamibacterales > 2-12-FULL-66-21 > JALZOC01. The sequence goes on from JANPJN010000184.1 coordinate 1,224, forward strand.
TATCGCAGCGGCGTCGAGTTCGTGGACGCGTCGGAACATGTCGTGACCGCGCTGCGCGCGTTCGTCGGGGAGCAGCGGGCCTCGCATCCCGCCCCGCATGTCATCGACGCCGAGATCTCCGACGAATATTAGAGCCGGGCTCGAAGGCCCTGCACCATCGATCGGCTCCGCCCGTGCCGCGCCACCCTGGCCGCCGTGAGCCGACGCCGCGAGCGACCTATAATGGCGGCGTCATGCCCGCCCCCACCTACCAGAACTACATCAACGGCCGCTGGGTGCCTTCGACAACCGGCCAGACGTTCGAGAATCGCAACCCGGCCGACGCCGCCGACCTGATCGGCACATTTCAGGAGTCCGGCCGGGCAGACGTCGAGGCCGCGATCGAGGCCGCCACGCGGGCCTACGACACCTGGCGCCTTGTGCC
>JANPJN010000185.1:0-4674 GCA_031425515.1 Acidobacteriota bacterium
CTCGGGTCCGACCACCACGTCGTCGTCCGTAAACGCCAGGATGCTGGCTTGCGCGGCCATGACGCCCGTGTTCCTGGCGAAGGGCAGCCCCTGCCTGGGCTCGAACACGTAGCGGAGGTGTGGATGCAGGAGACGCCGCGATTCCACGACCGCGGCCGTGGAATCGGTCGAATTGTTGTCGACGACGACGACCTCGTAGGACACGCCGCCTTGCTGGGTACACAGCGCGTCGAGCGCGTTGGACAGCTGCGACGCTCTGTTGTACGAGCTGATGATCACCGAGACGTGGCAGCCGCGGTCCTCCATGATTGAATGAGGAGCATGCAATAGCTCAGCCATATCCGCAGCGGCAGCGGCCGAGGCGAGCACCTAGCGGACAGGCGTCACGGTGAACACCAGGATGTGCTGCCAGGGCAGGACGTCGATCACCCGCTCGAGCGCATACCCCTCGGCCTCCAGCTCGGTCCGCGCCTCCTGCACCGACATCTTGTGCTCCTCGCGAATCGGCACCCAGGCGCTCTCCTTCCGGAACTCGATGAGGATCAGCCGGCCGTCCGGACGGAGCGCGCGTTTCACCGATCGCAGGAACACCTGGGGCGCGGCCAGTTCGTGATACACGTCCACCATCAGCGCGAGGTCGATCGCACCGTCCGGCAGGCGCGACTCGGTGGCCGTGCCGAGCACGATCTCGATAGCGCCGTCGCGACTCGGGCCGATCCGCTTTTTGAGGAGCTCGATCATCTCGGGCTGGATGTCGGTCGCATACACGCGCCCTTTCGGGCCGACGGCATCAGCCAGCAGAACGGTGTAGTAGCCGGAGCCGGCGCCGATGTCGGCCACGGTCTGGCCGGGCCGGATGCCGAGCGCCGCGATCGCTTTCTTCGGCGCCTCTTCCCTCTCACGCTCCGGCCGATCGAGCCACGACGCTCCCTGCGCCCCCATGATGCCGGCGATGCGCCGCCCCGACACGGGATGGCGCCCCTGCGCCAGCAGAAGCGCGGTGGCCGCGAGCGCCACGGCCACGACGACCAGGACGATGAGCGGGAGGTGAGCGGGGCGTCGCGCCATGCCCTGCTAGTGTGCCCCGAAACCGACCGCCACGCGATCGCCGGCAGAAGGGACGGCATCCCCCGGGGCGGTGGTATCCTCGCGGCGATGCTCCCCGATCCCTTGAAAGCACCCGGCTGGAATGGCGCCCCCGCGGCGGTCGGCGAGCTGTTCCGCCTCCACCGCGTGCGCTGCGGACAGCCGGTGGCTGCGGTGTGTCAGCTCGTCACGCACCAACTCGGGTGGGAGCTGCGGCTGGAGATCGCCGGGTCGGTGCAGCGGTCCGAGGTGTGCCGGACCCACGACGCCGTGCTCGATACCTCGGAGTCGTGGAAGGACGGCATGATCGAAAACGGATGGCGGTAGCGGCTCGCGCACGCCAGGCCCCGAATCGACCCACCTGACACTACAGCTTCAGCCGGCGCAGACGCAGCGCATTCCCGATCACGGACACCGAGCTGAACGTCATCGCCGCGCTGGCCCAGATCGGCGAGATCAGAACACCCATCAGCGGATAGAGAATGCCGGCCGCCACCGGCACCCCCACCGCGTTGTAGACGAAGGCCAGAAACAGGTTCTGCCTGATATTCCTCATCGTCGCGCGACTGAGACGCCGCGCCCGCACGATGCCGCGCAGGTCGCCGCGCAGGAGCGTGACCCCGGCGCTCTCGATCGCCACGTCGGTCCCCGTGCCCATCGCGATGCCGACGGCCGCCTCGGCCAGCGCGGGCGCATCGTTGACGCCGTCCCCCGCCATGGCGACGACTCTCCCCTCGCGCTGAAGCCGTGCGATCACGTCGCGCTTCTGCTCGGGCAGCACGCCGGCAATGACCTCGTCCAGGCCCAGTGCACCTGCGACCGCTCGGGCGGTCGCGGCATGGTCACCCGTCAGCATCACGATGCGGAGACCTTCGCGGCGCAGGGCATCGAGCGCCTCGCGCGTGGACGCCTTGATGGGATCGGCCACGCCGAGGCTGCCGGCGGGCTGGCCGTCGATGGCCACGAAGACGACGGTCTGTCCTGAGGCGCGTCCGGCCTCAGCCGTCCCCGCGAGCTGTGGCGCCGTCACGCCGCGCTCCTCGAGGAAGGCGAGACTGCCGATCGCGACCGTGCGCCCTTCGACGTTACCCACGACGCCGCGGCCGGTCGTGGATGCGAAATCCGAGGCCGCCGGAATGTCGATGGCTCTGTCCCGCGCGCCGGCGACGACCGCCGCCGCCAGCGGATGCTCGCTGACCTGCTCGACGGCTGCCGCCAGGCGCAGCACCGCGTCCTCCGTGAACGGCGGCACGGCCGTGACCTGCACGAGCCGCGGGCGGCCTTCGGTCAGTGTGCCGGTCTTGTCGACGACCAGTGTGTCTACGCGCTCGAGCCGCTCCAGCGCCTCGGCGTTGCGGATCAGCACGCCTGCCGATGCGCCGCGTCCCGTGCCGACCATGATCGCCATCGGCGTGGCCAGCCCCAGGGCGCAGGGGCACGCGATGATGAGCACCGCCACGGCATTCAGGAGCGCGTGGGCCAGGCGCGGCTCAGGACCAATCAGGCTCCAGACCCCAAACGCCACGACGGCGGTCGCGACGACGGCGGGCACGAACCACGACGCGACGACGTCCGCCAGGCGCTGGATGGGCGCACGGGTCCGTTGCGCGTCCGCCACCATCCGGACAATCTGCGCGAGCAGCGTGTTGGCGCCGATGCGTTCGGCGACGATCACGAGTGCCCCGGTCGAATTGATCGTGCCGCCGACAACCTGGCCGCCGGGTTCCTTCTCGACCGGCATCGGCTCGCCCGTCACCAGCGACTCGTCCACGGCACTGCGCCCCTCGACGACGCGCCCGTCCACCGGAACGCGTTCTCCTGGACGGACGCGGAGGCGGTCGCCGACCTGGACGCTGGCGAGCGGAACATCGACGTCCTCTCCCCCCCGAATCAGACGAGCGGTCTTCGGCGCCATGCCGAGCAACTGACGGATCGCGGAACTGGTGCGGCTCCTGGCCCGCAGTTCGAGCACCTGACCGAGCAGCACGAGCACGACGACCACGACAGCCGTGTCGAAATACGTCTCCACGAGCCCGTGCATGCGGAAGCCGTCCGGGAACCATGCGGGCGCAAGCGTGCCCGCCACGCTGAACAGATAGGCGGCGCCCACGCCCAGCGCGATGAGCGTGAACATGTTGGCGTGGCGATTGACAATGGAGGCCCAGCCGCGGACGAAGAACGGCCACCCGGCCCAGAGGACGACGGGCGTGCCGAGCAGGAGCCCGACCCAGTTCGTGAGGCGCATGTCGAGGCGGCCGCCCAGACCGGGTCCGAGCATCATGTCGCCCATCGCCAGCAGCGACACGGGCAGCGCGAGGAGCCCGCCGATGATGAAGCGGCGCGTCATGTCGATCAGTTCGACGTTGGGCGGCTCGTCCAGCGTCACCGTGCGCGGCTCGAGCGCCATGCCGCAGATCGGGCAGGCGCCGGGCGCGTCGCGCATGATCTCCGGGTGCATCGGGCAGGTGTATTCGACGCGCGTGGCCGGCAGGGTCGAGAGGTCCGGTTCGAGCGCCATGCCACACGTCGGGCACGCGCCGGGGCTGTCCTGACGAATCTCGGGATCCATCGGGCAGGTGTAGACCGCGCCGGCAGGGGCGAGAGCATGCGGCTCACTAGACGGCGGCGCCAGAAAGACGTCAGGCGTCGCGCGGAATCGCTCCAGGCAGGACGCGTTGCAGAAGTAGTAGGTCTGCCCGCCGTGATCGTGCGATCCCACGGCGTCGGCCCGATCGATCGTCATGCCGCAGACCGGATCGAGCACCTCGGACGCGGGTGACGCCATGTCGGGCTGCGGTACTGGATAATCTGTCATGGGACGGAAACGGAAGGACACGACCGCTGAGCCATTCGATCATAGCACCCACGCGCAGCCTCTACAGAGGCCCGGCGCGCCGGCCGATAGACCACGCGTGAAGCGCCCGGCCCCCGTGATTCTCGTAATAGACGATGAGGCAGAGGTGCGGCATCTCTTCTCCGAGATTCTGGAAGCCTCTGGCTTCGGTGCCGCGCAGGCGCCGACCGCGGAGGAGGCCTGGGTTCTGCTCGAGCGCGGCCTGGTGCCGTCCGGCGTGCTGCTCGACCTGCGGATGCCGGGCATGGGCGGCCTCGGGTTCCTCCTGCAGTTGCGCGCAGACGCGCGCTTCGCGTTGCTGCCCGTGTCGATCGTAACGGGCGAAAGCTTCATCGATCAGACCACGCGCGCTGCGGTCACGGCGCTCGGCGCAGTCGTGACGTTCAAGCCGCTCGACATCGACGAAGTCGTGGGCCTGGCCACGCAGATGACGAGTCAGGCGTCCGCATCACGGAGCACGCTGGCAAAGGCCCCGCGCGCACGAAAACCAACGCGCCCAAAACGTCCCGACATGTTCCAAAAATGAACGATTTCGACGTCGTTGGCCGTTTTGTGTGTCTTTCTATGTCCCACTAAGTACTACTAACGTCAGCTACTTACCCCGCCATTCCTTCCCCGGCACCCTCATTGCTCAGCTTCTGGCTGTGCATTCATCCCTCCGCAGGCAAGTCGGCTGACGTGATGCGCGCGCACGACCGCACACGGCGGAGCGTCGCCAAAGGTCTGGGCGGAGC